>JAFUKK010000162.1 GCA_017473665.1 Lachnospiraceae bacterium | reverse complement strand
CATATCTGCCAGTTTGGACATGGTAAACATAATCATCTGAAAGGGTACCACCATAGAAAATACAAAAGCAAAATAGAGCATTTCAGAGCTTTTGCTTTTCACTCTGGTAATATACCAAGCCGTCATGGAAGTGAATAACACAATCGCCATCACAGAAAATACCGTAATAAAGGCAGTCCAACCAAAGGCTGAGAAAAATCCCGTTTTGTCAATACCCTGAACATAGTTTTCCAGTCCTACAAACAGTTCTCCGGTGGGCAATGCAAAGGGATTGTCACTGATATACAACTTGCCCTTAAAGGAATTCATCAGCACGAAGAAAATGGGCACCAAAAATACGATTACCAAACAGCAAAGCAGTACAAACACAAACCCCTGCTGTATCTTTCTTTTTCTCTGCATCAGCTTTCCACCTCCTTACGTCTTGTGAGTACCAACTGTGCCATAGCAATACCTGCTACAATGACAAAGAATACAACCGCCTTAGCCTGCCCGACACCTTCAAAGCCCACCTTATCATAGAAGGACTTGTAGATATCCAGGGCCAGCATGGTGGTCTTGTTAGAGGGGCCACCTCCCGTCAATGCCAGGTTCTGGTCAAACATCTTGAAGGAATTGGAGATGGTCAGGAACAGGCATATGGTAATGGACGGCATAATCATGGGAATGGTGATACGAAACAATGTCTGTATCCTACTTGCTCCATCGATTTTAGCTGCTTCCAATACATCCGTGGACACATTCTGCAGTCCGGCAATGTAGATAATCATGATATAACCGATCATCTGCCAGTTCATCAGGATAATCAATCCCCAGAATCCATATTTGGCATCAAATAGCATGGTCACTCCAAACTTGGACAGAACACCATTAATCATGGACTGCCAGATATAACCCAGTACAATACCGCCAATCAGATTCGGCATAAAAAATACGGTACGGAACAGATTGGTTCCGGGCAGCTTCTGGGTCAGCATCAATGCCAATAGGAAACCGAATATATTAATTGTTACTACCGCCACTGCTGCAAACCCCAGGGTAAACAGCAACGCGTTTAAAAAGTCTTTGTTGGAAAATGCCTTAATATAGTTGGACAGTCCTACAAATTCTGCATTTGTTACAGTAGTAAATTCACAGAAGGACAGGTACAAACCCACCACAAAGGGTACTACAAATGCAATCAAGAAAGCGATTAACGTAGGCAATACAAAGACCGGAAAGTATTTTTTCATTGTCTTTTCCATGTGATATCCCCCGTTCTATCATCTATTAATCTGCAATCAGCGCCTTCTCAGTCTTCCACTGCTCCACTACTACATCCACTACACCGGACCACTCCATGGTGCCCTGTGCGTATTCTAACAGAGCACTACCAAAGTTATCCTTAAAGGTCTGGCTGGGGAAGGTGGTGAAAATCCAAGGGATAGCAGTCTTACCGCTTTCCATGGATGCCAGCATGGATTTTGCCAGAGGGTCAGAGGGCTTCTCATCATCTGCGAAGGTGGTGAAGGGTGCTACATTGCCCAGTTTGTTTACCATATAGTCCTTACCGGTCTCGGAATTGATCAACCAGTATACAAAATCAGCAGTGGCCTTTTGGTCCACCTCAGATGCCTGACTGTTGATACAGAAGTAATTCTCAGTACCTACACACAATCCCTGGGACTCTTCTCCTGAAAGACCCATGTAGATAGGCAGGAAACCTACATTTTCTTCTTTTACTACATTGCCGGATACATCTGCAATCTGGCCCCAAGCCCAGTTACCATTCTGCACCATTGCGCACTGTCCCAGTGCAAACTCAGCCATGGAGTCATTCACACCCTTGCTGCCCAGCATCTTGGGCTCTGTGGTAGAATTGTTCAGATATAAATCAAAAATATTTTTAAAGTTATCCGCATAAGAGAAAGTAATCTCATTCATGTCAGACACACCATTAGCCACATACTCTGCATTCACAGGCAGGTTAGCCAGATGGGTCTGCCATCTCCACTCCTCACCGGGTAACAGAGAGGTGGAAGCAAATACACCCTTAATGCCCAAATCATCTTTCTTGGACTGCATATCTTCTGTCACAGCCTTCAAAGTAGCGTAGCTGTTAATTTCATCCATAGAGGTGACTACTGCACCATCCATTGCAAAATACTTGTTCATAATCTCCAAATTGTAAATGATACCGTAGCCCTCAATGGTGTAAGGTACGCCGTACACGCCGCCGTCTTCTCCTTTAATGGCCAATTCCTTGTCGGACAACGCCTGATAAAACTCAGTGTCACTTAAATCAGCGCAATAATCCTTCCATGCCTGGTAACCGATGGGGCCATTAATCTGGAACAGGGTAGGTGCATTGGTTTTCGCAATTTCAGACTTCAGAGTTGATTCATAGTTGCCACCGGCAGCAGTCACTACCTTTACCTCTACACCGGTCTCCTTGGTATATACCTCAGCAATCTCTTCCCAAACCTCAGTTACCTCCGGCTTGAAATTCATATAATACACATTACCAACCGTATCATTCGCCTTATCATTTGCAGCACCACAGCCTGCCAGAGTACTAAGTGCCATTACTGCACCAAGAATTGTACACAATACTTTTTTCTTCATCTTTTTTCTCCTTTTCTATTTTGTAATTTTTAAAACAACCACCTGAAAGGGTGTTAATGTTAATGTGTTTCCTTCCATCTTCACATCATCATTGGAAAGCAATAGCTCTTTCTGCTTCTCCTGCAGTGAGGAAAGCTGAATCTCTCGGGAGCCCTCCGTGAAATTTCCTGCCACCAGAACATCCTCTTCCTTTCCCTTTCGGAAGTAGGCCATAATCCCTTGCTCCTCCTCCCCAAAGGGTTCCGTACGCCCGTATACAAAGGTGTCGCGAAGCTCCGGATCCCTACGTAGCTGTGACAGTTTTCGATAAAACTGTAGCACACTATCCGGGTCCTGTTCCTGCCGGGCTGCATTAATTTCCAAATAGTTCGGATTCACCGGTAGCCAGGGAATTCCGGTAGTAAATCCGGCATTGGCTGTATCATCCCATTGAAAGGGGGTCCGGGTATTGTCCCTGGTGTACTGGTTCACCACCTTGATGGCTTCCTCGGGACTCATGCCCACATGGATACACTCTGCATACTCCGCCTTACTGCTCACATCATCAATTTCTTCAATGGAGGCATATACCATATTCTCCATCCCCAGTTCCTGTCCCTGGTAAATAAAAGGAATGCCTTGCAACAGAAAATACTCCGCCGCCAGCAATTTCTTGCCTTTGCAATGTCTGCCTGCGGGAGGCAGATAATAGCTGACACCCCGAGGCTCATCGTGATTTTCTATCACATTGGAATAAAATCCCACCCTCTCAGCTTTACGCTGACTTCGGAAGCAGCACCTCTTATAATCATCCGGGGAAGGTATGCGATTGGCATACCAGCCTTTGGGCGACTTACCCTCCACTGTCTGACTGAAATCAAAGATGGAAGAAAAGTAACCATTATCCCCCATAAAGTCCCTTATTTCCTCTTCCTTCTCATTGAACACCTCGCCCACAAAAAAAGCATCATGGGGAATCAGGATACGGTCCCGCATCTCTCCTAAAAATTCTCCAATACCGGAGGCATGCTGCAAGACCTGGCTCATGTCACACAGCCCATCATCCCGGTCCGCCGGATAGTCCCGGAAAGGTAAGGGCTTCTTGATATTAATAATGGCATCCACCCGGAAACCACCCAGCCCTTTATCCAACCACCAATTCATCATGCGGTAGATTTCCTCCCGCAGTTTGGGATTCTCCCAGTTTAAATCCGGCTGTTTTTTGTGAAATACATGTAGATAATACCAATCTGTCCCGGATACCGGCTCCCATACGGGGCCGCCGAAATAGGAACGCCAGTTGCAAGGCAACTTCCCATTTTCCTTTCTAGCAAAGTAGAAGTACTTGCCATATTCTCCTTCCGGGTCTGCGCAGGCCTTTCTAAACCACTCATGCTCATCGGAGCAGTGATTCACCACCAGATCCATAAGGATTTTAATATCTCTTTTTTCTGCCTCCTTAAGAAGCCTTTCCATATCCTCCATAGTCCCGAACATGGGATCAATCTGAAAGTAATCCGCAATATCATAGCCCTGGTCGGCACAGGGAGACACATACACCGGTGAAATCCACAAAATACCAATTCCCAGACTTTTCAGATAATCCAGCTTTTCTATAATGCCCGGGATATCACCGATTCCGTCCCCATTGCTGTCTCGAAAGCTCTTAGGATAAATCTGATATGCGATTTTGTCCTGCCACCATTTCTGTTCCATCGACTTTCCCTCCTCGTCGGTACTTTCGCTTACGGTCTGCTTATTCTTCCGTAACGCTTTGTCATTTGGTAAATCTTTTGCTGTAACTCTTGGCTGAACTGTCCCACGGTAGCACGCCATTTCCAATTCCGGCCCACAGTGGAGGGACGGTTCATGCGTCCTTCCGTACCCAGCCCCAGATAATCCTGCAGAGGAATGATACAAAGTTGCGCCTTGCTTCTCATAACCAGGCTGATAAAGGATTGGTGTAATGCATTTACCGATGTGGCAAAGTCGCAGAGATACTCTCTGGCCAAGGTCTGCTCCTGTGGCGTAATCTCTTCAAACCATCCCCTAATGGTCTCATTATCATGAGTACCCGTATATACCACACAATGCTCCGGGTAATTATGGGGCAGATAATCAGAAGCACAACCTGTATCTCTGGCGTCAAAGGCAAATTCCAACACCTTCATACCCGGGAAACCGCTGTCATGCACCAGCTGACGTACAGAATCGGTTACATAGCCCAAGTCCTCTGCTATCACTTGCCGTGAACCCAGTGCCCATTGCACACTCCGGAACAAATCCATGCCCGGTCCCTTTTCCCAGTGACCATTTACCGCCGTCTCCTCTCCATAAGGTATGGCATAATACTCATCAAATCCTCGGAAATGATCCACCCGTACCACATCATACATACGGAAGCAATATTCCAACCTGGAAATCCACCACTGATATCCGGTACTTTGGTGATAGTCCCAGCGATACAAAGGATTCCCCCATAGCTGACCGGTAGCGGAAAATCCATCGGGAGGACATCCCGCCACCGCAATGGGAAGTCTATTCTCATCCAGCTGAAATAACTCCGGATGGGCCCATACATCTGCACTGTCCATAGCCACATAAATGGGAATATCTCCTATAATACAGATACCTTGTGCATTGGCATAGGATTTTAACCGGTTCCATTGCCTGAAAAACACAAACTGCATATAATATTGAAACTCTATGTCAAAATACAGTTCCCTTTGATAATACTCCATGGCACCTGACCATCTCAGACGAATATCCTCCGCCCACTCCGTCCATGGCCTGCCACCAAAACGATTCTTCACCGCCATAAACAATGCATAATCTGCCAGCCACCATCTGTTAGCTTCCAAAAAACGGAGATATTCCGGATTGTTGCTGATGTTACTTCTTTCGTAAGCTTTCCGTAGCAAAGCATATCTGGACCGATACAACTTTTCATAATCAACATTGGTTCTATCCTGTCCCCAATCAACCCGGTCACATTCTTCCCGTTGCAACACTCCCTCCGCTATCAATTCTTCTAAATCGATTAGATAAGGATTGCCGGCATAAGTAGAAAAGGACTGATAGGGTGAGTCCCCATAACCGGTAGGGCCCAAGGGTAATATCTGCCAATAGGTCTGACCCGCTTCTTTCAGCCAGTCCACAAAGTCATAAGCACTTTTTGAGAAACATCCGATACCATAATCAGATGGCAAACTGGTCACTGAAAGTAAAATCCCGGCAGCTCTGTCCATGCCTCACACCTCCTTTGTGTGTCATGCAATCGTTTGCATTAAATATAGCTCTGTTGCATGGTTTTTGCAATGCTTTTTACGAATTTTAATTCAACTTCTACATTTTTCACAGTAAAAAACTAACGTTTTTGTGAAACTTTCCCCCGCTTTCCATGCAATTTTATGCAACGCTTTGCATTTTCCCTCACGCAATTCCCTTGTTTTTTTGCATTACTTCATTGACTTTTTATGTCTTATCTTCTACAATTAAGAAAGTATATTAATTGGAGGAGGTACTACATTGGCTATTACTATTCGAGATGTTGCTGCTTTGGCAGGCGTTTCTCCGTCCACAGTATCCAGAACCTGCAAAAATAATCCTTCCATCAGTGAAGAAACCAAGGAAAGAGTTCGGGCCGCCATGGCTACTTTGGGCTATGAGCCCAATTTTCAGGCCAGCAATCTGGCTTCTCAGAATTCAAGGACCATCGGCTTGATTCTTCCTGTTTCGGAACGCTTTATATATGCCAATTCCTTTTTTTTGGAAATGATACAGGGCATTAACAGCTACTGCAATGTCCATCAATATACCACAACCCTGATTACCGGGCAGACAGAAGAAGAAGCACTGCAGGTCATCCGTTCCATGGTACGCACCGGACAGACGGACAGCTTCATCCTTCTTTATTCCAAGCAAAAGGACCCCATCACCGATTACCTATACAACGAAGGACTTCTATTCGCTATGATCGGTAAGGCTTACCAGTTTGCCAATCAGACCATTTATGTAGATACCGACAATATTCTGGCAGGGCAAGAAGCTACGGAGTATTTGTACCAACTGGGACACCGCAGAATCGGTTACATCGGTTATGAAAAGACTTTACTTTTTTCCTCAGACCGTAAGTACGGCTACCAGCTGGCCCATTTTGAACACGGACTTCCTTTGCAGGAAGATTACTCCATTGAAATCAAAGACTCCATGAAGAAAATGCCCCCGGAGCTCAGTGATTTATTGAAACGGCCGGACCGCCCTACTGCATTCGTGGTAACAGATGATTTTCTGGGTGTAGCCTTGGAGCGGACCTGTAGGGAATGTGGACTTACCGTGCCGGAGGATTTGTCCATTATCTCCTTTAATAATTCTTTGTTTGCGCAAATGACTTCACCCCCCCTGACTTCCATTGATATCAACTCCATGCAGTTAGGAGCAGAAGCCGCCACGCAGATTATCCATCATATGGAGAATCCCAATCTGGCTTCCACCAAAATCATTGTTCCCCACGAAATCGTGGTGCGAGAAAGCTGTCGGCCAATATAGCATATATACATAATCCCCATTACCGACCTATTATGGCGTGTCACCACACCGATGGGCCGACAATGGGGATTTGTTTTTACAGTTCCAAGTGCCAAATATCTCTATTATATTCTTCAATGGTTCTATCCGAGGAAAAGAAACCGGCATTGGCTATATTAACCAACATCTTACGTGCCCATGTCAATCTATCCTCGTAATCCTGTAACGCTACCTCTTTTACCCTGATATACTCCTTCACATCCAGCAAGGTCATGAACCAGTCCTTCTGAATCAGTTCTCCATGAAGCCGAAGCAACACTGATACATTACCAATACGCAGTAGCTGTGGTGAAATAATAAAATCCACATATCGTCTGATGTCCGCGTCTTCGATATAATACTCTGCTGCCACATAATCTCCCTTGGCATAATGGGCAATGACCTGTTCACTGCTTTCACCGAAGGTGTAGATATTGTCCGGGCCTACCAGCTGTGCAATCTCTACATTGGCACCATCCATGGTTCCTAAGGTCACTGCACCGTTTAACATAAATTTCATATTGCCGGTACCGGATGCTTCCTTGGAAGCCAGGGATATTTGCTCTGAAATATCACAGGCAGGTATCAATTTCTCCGCTTTGGTCACGTTGTAATTCTCTACCATAACTACCTTCAGGTAAGGTGCCACCTCCGGGTCATTCATAGTAAGCTCCTGCAAACACAGAATCAAATGAATGATATCCTTGGCTATGGTATAAGCAGGAGCTGCCTTGGCACCAAAAATCACAGTGATGGGTGTAGTAGGTATGCATCCTGACTTAATCTCCAAATACTTATAAATCACATAAAGGGCATTCATCTGTTGCCGCTTGTACTCATGAAGACGTTTAATCTGGATATCATAGATAGAATACTCGTCGATATCCACATTTTGTGTCTTTTTCAAATACTCCTTCAGATGCACCTTATCCGCTTTCTTAATTTCCAACAATTGTTGCAGCACCTGCTTGTCATCCAGATATTTTTCCAATTCCTTCAGGCAGGCAGCGTCCTTCTTAAATCCAGGCCCAATGAGCTGTTCTATATAGGCCGCCAGGTCCCTGTTGCAATGAAGCAACCATCTTCGGAAGGTAATGCCGATGGTTTTATTATTAAACTTCTCCGGATATATTTCATAAAAAGGGCGCAACTCACTGTTTTTCAATATCTCTGTGTGCAGATAAGCCACTCCGTTGACACTGAAGCCATAATGAATGTCCATATGGGCCATGTGTACCCGGTTCTGTTCATCAATAATAGCTACCCTGGAGTCCCGATAATGTTCTTTTACCTTCTCATCCAATACTTTGATAATAGGTACCAGCTGGGGAACCACCTTTTCCAAATAGTGCAACGGCCACTTCTCCAGCGCCTCTGCCAAAATGGTATGATTGGTATAGGCACAAGTGCGGGATACGATATCTATTGCTTCCTCCCGGGCAATACCCTCAGCCATCAACAATCTGATCAATTCCGGAATAATCATGGACGGATGGGTATCATTAATTTGAATCACAGCATACTCATACAGGTCATGGAGATTGGAACCTTTTTCCCGGCATTCTTCCAAAATCAGTGCTGCACCATTGGCCACCATAAAATACTGTTGATAGATGCGCAGCAGATTACCCGCCTCATCGGAATCATCCGGGTACAAAAACAGCGTCAGGTTCTCAGCGACCTTCGTCTTGTCAAAGGTAATACCATCCCCCTGCACCAGCTCTTCATTAATTGATTCGATATCAAATAAATGCAGTTTATTGGTACGATTTTCATACCCGATTACATCCACATCGTACAGCACAGAACGGACTGAAAATCCACCGAACTGTACCTCATAGGTCTTCCCTGTCCGGGTCAGCCAACTGTGTTCCTCCATCCAGGGATTCTTGGTCTCCTTTTGAAAATGATTCTCAAACACCTGCCGGAAAAGTCCAAAATGATAATTCAGCCCTATTCCGTCACCGGAAATCCCAATAGAGGCCATAGAATCCAAAAAACACGCTGCCAGTCTGCCCAAGCCGCCATTACCCAGGGAGGGTTCCGGCTCCAACTCCTCTATCTCTTGCAGGCTCTTTCCGGCTGCCTCCAGCTCCTTTTGGATTTCCTCATAAATTCCCAGATTAATCAGATTATTGGACAAAAGCTTTCCGATGAGAAATTCCGCAGAAATGTAGTAAACCTTTTTCTTACGCTCAAATC
Organism: Lachnospiraceae bacterium; assembly: GCA_017473665.1. GTDB lineage: Bacteria > Bacillota > Clostridia > Lachnospirales > Lachnospiraceae > Acetatifactor. The sequence continues at coordinate 347 of JAFUKK010000162.1, read as the reverse complement.
CGTCCTGATTTGCGGAAATGTTGCCATCTTCTACAGTCTCTTGACCTGTGCGTACCCTGTCTCCGCCCCTGCTCTCTGCCAGCTGCTTTACCAGTTCCAGCAATACCTTGTATATCTCCTCATGGGAGCAATCACACAATTCCTTTTGATAGTTTCTAATGCAAAATTCTTTTAGCATAAGCCACCTCCTTACGATTCTATGGGTATTATGCCATCATTTCCTATATTTTACTTGCAGAATCATAGCTTTTTATGGCACAATACTATCAAAATCTATGTATAAAGAGGTATAAATGAATATATTAGAGTACGAAAACTATCAAGAAAAGAAAGATCATGTCAGGGAT
>JAFUKK010000161.1 GCA_017473665.1 Lachnospiraceae bacterium | reverse complement strand
GGTCTCCCCAAGGGGAAATAGGCGCTGCTTATCTGGAAAAGCGTCAGCTTGCTCAGGAGACCATCCAACATTTCGGATTGGGCTATTCCGGCAAGAGCGGAGCCTATCTGGTACAATATCTGCGACAGAAAGGTTTTGAGGATGAACTGATCAAGGAGGCAGGTCTGGCTACTTATTCCGAGAGAAGCGGACTGATCAGTCAGTTTTGGAATAGGGTGATGTTTCCCATTCAGGATATCAATCACAGAGTTATCGGTTTTGGTGGCCGTGTGATGGGAGATGGGGAGCCTAAGTATTTAAATTCCCCTGAGACACCGGTATTTGACAAACGTAGAAATCTGTACGGACTTAATTTTGCCCGTACTGCCAAAACAGGCAATATCATCCTCTGTGAGGGTTACATGGATGTGATTGCCATGCATCAGGCAGGATTTACCCAGGCAGTGGCATCTCTGGGGACCGCATTTACTTCCGAACAGGCCAGCTTGCTCCATAGGTACACAGAGAATGTACTATTGGCATACGATAGCGACGGTGCCGGTGTGAAAGCGGCACTGCGGGGAATCGGAATCTTGCGTGAATCGGGGCTTACAGGTAAGGTCATTAATATGCAACCCTATAAGGATCCGGATGAGTTTATGAAAAATCTGGGACGGGAAGCTTTCCAGGAACGTATTGACCAGGCGGAGAACAGCTTTTTCTTTGAAATCAGGATATTGTCCCAACAGTTCAATATGCAGGACCCGGAGGAAAAGACCAAGTTTCATCGGGAGATTGCCAAAAAGCTCTGTGAATTTAAGGAGGATGTGGAACGTGATAATTATCTGCAGGCCATTGCAGAGAAGTATTTTATCGGTATTGAGAACTTACGCAAGTTGGTAAGCAGCTATGCAGCCCAGACCGGTCTGGTGAAGCCTATGGAACGACCCAAGTCCGGACAGGCCCAAAAGAATACCCAGGAGGAGCAGAGCCGGAAGGCACAGCGTCTGTTGCTGACCTGGATAGGCGATGAGCCTGGGTTGTATCAGAAGATACGTAAGTACATTACGGTGGAGGATTTTACCGAGGAGTTGTACCGGCAGGTGGCGGGCAGATTGTTTCAAGAACTGGACCAGGGGATTTTCAGTCCCGCGGGCATCATCAGTATGTTTGAGGATGAAGAGGAGCAGCGTCAGGTGGCGCAATTGTTTAACACCAATCTACCTGCACTGGAGACCAGACAGGAACGGGAAAAGGCATTCCATGATATTATTTATGGGGTAAAAAAGAACAGTTACGATTACTATACCGCCCACATGGGAGCGGATGTAACTGCATTGAATCAGGTTATCGCAGGGAAAAAAGCGTTGGAAGAATTGGCCAAAACGCATATTTCTCTGGAATAAGGCAAGAATAAATGTAAAAAAGGTAAAGAGAAGGTAACGTTTAAGGGAAGGGCGGAAACACAAAATGGATGAAAACATGCAGGTAAAATTTGATGAAAAGGTAAAGGAACTGCTGGCTTTGGCAAAGAAAAAGAAGAATTTGCTGGAGTACCAGGAGATAGTGGATTTCTTTGCAGATTTACCGGTGGAAGAAGAACAGATGGAAAAGCTGCTTGACACACTGGAACAGAAAAATATTGATGTGCTTCGGATTACTGAGGGGGATGATGTGGATACGGAAGAAATCATTCTCACAGAAGAGGACGAAGTGGATGTGGAGAATATTGATTTGTCCGTACCGGATGGTATCAGCATTGAGGACCCCGTACGTATGTATCTGAAGGAAATCGGTAAGGTACCTTTGCTGTCTGCAGATGAGGAGATTGAACTGGCAAAGCGCATGGAACAGGGGGACCAGGAGGCCAGAAAGCGTCTGGCTGAGGCAAACCTGCGTCTGGTAGTCAGCATTGCCAAGAGATATGTGGGCCGTGGGATGCTGTTCCTGGATCTAATTCAGGAGGGTAACCTGGGTCTGATTAAAGCAGTAGAGAAATTTGATTACAGTAAGGGTTACAAATTCTCCACCTATGCAACCTGGTGGATTCGCCAGGCGATTACCCGTGCCATTGCTGATCAGGCACGTACCATCCGTATTCCTGTGCATATGGTAGAAACTATCAACAAGTTGATTCGTGTCAGTAGACAGTTACTGCAGGAGTTGGGTAGAGAGCCTTCTCCGGAAGAAGTGGCAGAAGAAATGGACATGCCTGTGGATAAGGTACGTGAGATTCTGAAAATCAGTCAGGAGCCGGTGTCTTTGGAGACTCCCATTGGTGAGGAAGAGGATAGTCATCTGGGGGATTTTATTCAGGATGAAAATGTGCCTGTACCTGCGGATGCAGCAGCATTTACTTTGTTGAAAGAACAGCTGGTGGAGGTATTGGGTACGCTCACCGACAGGGAGCAAAAGGTACTGCGTTTGCGCTTTGGTTTAGATGATGGCAGAGCGCGCACTTTGGAAGAGGTAGGCAAGGAGTTTAATGTGACCAGAGAGCGTATCCGTCAGATTGAGGCCAAAGCATTACGAAAGCTGCGTCACCCCAGCCGCAGCCGCAAATTAAAGGATTATTTGGAGTAGGATGAATAAAGAAGTAGTATTATCGGATAGATTAAAAAGTGCAGCAAGGATGGTGACTCCCGGCAACCGGGTGGTGGATGTGGGATGTGACCATGGTTTTACATCCATTTATTTGGTACAACAGGGTATCAGTCCCCGGTGCCTGGCTATGGATGTGAGAACCGGTCCCCTGTCCAGGGCCCGGGAACATGTGGCAGAGTATCAGATGGATGGATACATAGAAACCAGGTTGTCCGACGGATTAAAGGAGTACAGAACGGATGAAGCGGAGGCAATGCTTTGTTGCGGTATGGGTGGACCGCTGATGTGCAGGATTCTGCAAGATAGCAGTGAAAAAGCAAAGAACTTTCGGGAGTTGATTTTGCAGCCTCAGTCGGAGGTACCTGCATTCCGCAGATATTTACGGCATCAAGGGTACCTGATTACGGATGAGGATATGGTATTGGAGGATGGTAAGTATTATTTTATTATACATGCTATTCCTGCTTCCGTAGAGGAATGTATACAAAGGGATGATTCCGGTACAGCTGTGTCAGAGGAGACGCAATGTTTGTGGGATTCCTTTGGCCGGATAAATCTGCAACGGAGGCATCCGGTATTGGCTGGCTATCTGGAATACAGACTCAATGGACTGGAGGATATAGAACGTCAGATGGCGGGTCAGATGAAGGAACGTACTAT
>JAFUKK010000160.1 GCA_017473665.1 Lachnospiraceae bacterium | reverse complement strand
TCGCATTGATTGCCCATGATAATATGAAAAGAGAACTGATAGAATGGTGCAAAACCAACGAGGAGATACTGAAAAAGCATTTTCTTTGCGGTACCGGCACTACAGCCAAGATGATTACAGAGCATACCGGACTTCCTGTACGTGGATACAATTCCGGCCCTTTGGGCGGCGACCAGCAGATCGGTGCCAAGGTGGTGGAAGGAAGGGTGGATTTCATTATTTTCTTCTCCGATCCTTTGACAGCGCAACCCCATGACCCGGATGTGAAGGCACTGCTTAGAATTGCTCAGGTATACGATATTCCTATTGCAAACAATAAAGCTACAGCAGATTTTCTCATTACTTCCAGCTATATGGATCAGGAATACAATCATGTGGTACAGAATTTTAAAAAGAATGTAGAGGATCGCGCCCATAGTTTGTAAGCGGCTACAAGCAGTAGCGGTGGTAAAAGGCTATGTACCCATGGCGGAGAATGTGTTTTATAAAAAGTTTAGAAATATGAAAAGGCCCGAAGTTTCGGGCTTTTTTGCACTTTGTTAGCACTCTTGATAAATGAGTGCTAATTTTTGTATTGACTTCTGGGGGGACCGGTTATAAACTAAATGAGGAAAGCAAAGAAGTGCTCCAAAGGGGTGTTGATACCTGATAGAGACCAAAAATTTTGCAATTAGAATGAAGAAAAGGAAGTGACGAATATGGCAGTAAGGAACGGAAGTCTGTCCATTAACAGTGAAAACATTTTTCCCATTATTAAGAAATGGTTGTATTCTGACCATGACATTTTTTACAGAGAATTACTTTCCAATGGTTGTGATGCTATTACCAAGCTGAAAAAGTTGGATATGATGGGAGAGTATACTCTGCCCGAGGGATACAAGCCCCGCATTGACGTGGTGGTGAACCCTGAGAATAAGACCATCACCATCACCGATAACGGTCTGGGTATGACCGCTGACGAAGTGAATGAATATATCAATCAGATTGCTTTTTCCGGTGCCACGGATTTTATTGAAAAATATAAAGATAAGAGCAATGCAGACCAGATTATCGGTCATTTCGGTTTGGGATTCTATTCCGCATTTATGGTGGCAGATGAGGTGCATATTGACACCCTGTCCTACCAGGATGGTGCAAAGGCAGTGCATTGGGAGTGCGACGGCGGTACCGAGTATTCCATGGAAGACGGAGATAAGACAACGGTAGGTACTTCCATCACCTTGTTTGTAAATGAGGATGTACTGGAGTTTTGTAATGAGTACAAGGCCCGTGAGGTGATTAAGAAATACTGTTCCTTTATGCCTACCGAGATTTATTTATCCAAAGCCAATACCGCTGAGACCCAAATTATCACAGTGGATGAAAAACTGGCAGATGATGTGGTAGTAGAGGAGATTCATCCTGAAGTAAAAGAGGGTGAGGAGCCCGGGGTTGAGAAACTGAAGATTCGTAAGCGCCCTGAGCTGATGAATGAGACTCAGCCTTTGTGGACCAAAGCTGCCAAGGATTGCTCCAGAGAGGATTATCTGGCATTCTATCGTCAGGTATTCCAGGATTACAAGGAGCCCCTTTTCTGGATTCATCTGAATATGGATTATCCCTTCAACTTAAAGGGTATTTTGTATTTCCCCAAGATTAATACAGAGTACGAATCCATTGAGGGTACCATCAAGCTGTATAATAATCAGGTATTCATTGCAGATAATATCAAGGAGGTCATCCCTGAGTTTCTGCTTTTATTAAAGGGTGTGATTGATTGTCCTGACCTGCCTCTGAATGTATCCAGAAGTGCCCTGCAGAATGACGGCTTTGTAAAGAAGATTTCGGAGTACATTACCAAAAAGGTGGCTGACAAGCTGGCAGGTATGTGCAAGACCGAGAAGGAAGAATATGAGAAATACTGGGATGATATCAGTCCCTTTATCAAATTTGGCTGCCTGAAGGATGACAAGTTCTGTGAAAAGATGAACGATTACATCCTGTTCAAGAATCTGGATGGCAAATACATGACCCTGCCTGAGTGTCTGGAAGTGAAGCCTATTGACACAGAAGAAAATGCTGTGGATGAAAATGGCGAGGCTGTTGAGGCTGAAATCGTGGATGAGAATGGTGATGCAGTAACCGATGATAATGCAGATGAGTCAAAGGAAAAGACTATCTACTATGTCACCGATGAGAAGCAGCAGGGACAGTATATCAGCATGTTCCGCCAGGCCAAGATGGATGCGGTGATTCTTACCCACAATATTGACCAACCCTTTATCTCCCAGCTGGAGTCCAAAAACGAGGGTATCAAATTCCAGCGTATCGATGCGGATGTGACCGATACTATGAAGTCCAAGACCTCCAAGAAGGCAGAGAAGGAACTGGCAGAGCTGTCCGAGTCCATTGGCAAGATGATACAAAAAGCTTTAAAGAATGAGAAACTGGCAGTCAAGGTAGAGAAGCTGAAAAATAAGAAGGTAGCATCCGTCATCACCTTATCTGAGGAAACCAGACGTATGCAGGATATGATGAAGATGTACGCAATGCCCGGCATGGACATGGGCGCCTTCGGCGGTGAGGGTGAGACCCTGGTACTGAATGCCAACCATCCTCTGGTAGAGTATGTAACCGAGCATCAGGAGGGCGAAAACACCCAGATGATCTGCGAGCAGCTCTACGACCTGGCAAAGTTACAGCATGCTCCCTTAGAGCCCGATGCCATGAGCAAGTTCATTGCCCGCACCAATGACATCATGCTCTTATTAACCAAATAATCCGGCCAAGTGCCTATAAAGCTTCGGAAGGCTTATGCCTTTCGGAGCTTTTCTCATCCTCCTGCTTTGAGCTTTTTATCTGCCCTACTCCTTTCGGCACCACCATACCCACTGCCTGCTTTCCGGGC
>JAFUKK010000159.1 GCA_017473665.1 Lachnospiraceae bacterium | reverse complement strand
AGAAGTATTATTGTATCTATGGATTGATCTGTTGGGGATTAACGTGTATATAGCACCGCTTATTAATTTACTAATCACTGTTCCACTCAATTTTTTGATGCAAAAATTTTGGACGTTTAAAAGCAATAGTTAGTCATAAAACGAAATTGAAATAGCAATAGTGAGAGAGGGTTGTGTCCGCAGTTGTTATTAACTAAATTGAGAAATAGCTTAGAGATGCATGGGTTTTATTGGAGTGTTGAGTGAGTTTGTAGGTTACAAAAGTGCTATATATTACTATGTACAAGCATATCATTACAGGGAGTGATATTCCTTGCAATTCACGTAATAATACTGTATCATGTTATTGATACTTTTATGAGAAAGGGCGAATATAATGAAAAAAGCATTAATTACAGGCATTAATGGCCAGGACGGTTCTTATTTAGCAGAGTTTTTATTAGAGAAAGGCTACGAGGTACACGGTATTGTACGTCGTGCTTCTATTTCCAATACAGCAAAGATTGATCATTTGATTGCACAGAATGCAATCACTTTACATGAGGGTGACATGACAGATTCCTCCTCTTTGGTGCGTATCATCAGCTTGGTACAGCCCGATGAGATTTACAATCTGGCAGCACAGTCCCACGTACAGGTATCCTTTGATGTACCTGAGTATTCCGGTGATGTAGATGCTATCGGTGTACTTCGTGTATTAGAGGCTATCCGTATCTTAGGCTTAGAGAAGAAGACCAAGTTCTATCAGGCATCTACTTCTGAATTATATGGTAAGGTGGAAGAGGTTCCTCAGAGAGAGACCACTCCTTTCCATCCCTACAGCCCTTATGCTGTAGCAAAGCAGTATGGTTTCTGGATTACCAAGGAGTACCGTGAGGCTTATGGTATGTTCGCTGTAAACGGTATCCTGTTCAATCACGAGTCCGAGAGACGTGGTGAGACCTTCGTTACCCGTAAGATTACCCTGGCAGCAGGCCGTATCGCAGAGGGCTTACAGGACCATCTGGAGCTGGGTAATATGGATTCCCTTCGTGACTGGGGCTATGCTAAGGATTATGTAGAGTGTATGTGGCTGATTCTGCAGCATGATACTCCCGAAGACTTCGTCATCGCTACCGGTGAGCAGCATACCGTAAGAGATTTTACCGAGAGAGCATTCAAGGCGAACGGTATTGATATCAGATGGGAAGGTACCGGCGTGGATGAAAAGGGTTATGACGCAGCTACCGGCAAGATGCTGGTATGTGTAAATCCCAAGTGGTACAGACCTACCGACGTGGACAACCTGTGGGGTGATCCTACCAAGGCAAAGACTGTACTGGGTTGGAATCCTCAGAAGACCTCTTATGCAGAGTTGGTAGAGATTATGGCAAAGCATGACCGTGAACTGGCCAAGAGAGAGGCTGCATTAAAGGCTGTTACAGAGTAAAGAATAATTGATTAGATTGGAAAGGAATTCTTGATAGAATTCCTTTTCTTGTAAGAGGGTAACGATATGAAAAAAGGCTTAGTAATCGGTGCTGCCGGATTCGTAGGCAATTATCTCATAGAGGAGATGTATGAAAGTGGTATAGAGGCATATGCTACCAAGCTTCCCCATGAGCAGCTTGATAATCCTCATGCCCGGGTATATGACTTGGATATTATGGATAAGGACGCTATCGTAGCATTATTATTTGAGATTCGTCCGGACTATATCTTTCATCTGGCAGCCCAGAGCTCCGTGGGCCTGGCTTGGAAAAATCCCGGTCTCACCATAGATGTAAATATTAAGGGCAGTGTGAATGTGATGGATGCTATCCGGGAACTGTTTTACAAGCCCCGTGTACTGCTCATTGGTTCTGGGGAGGAATATGGACATATCCGTCCGGGAGAGACTCCTATTTCCGAGGAGAATGCTCTGCGTCCCGGTAATATCTATGCGGCTACCAAGGCTTGTCAGAATATGATTGGCAATATTTATTCCAAAGCTTACGACATGGAGCTGATGATGGTCCGTGCGTTCAATCATATTGGTCCCGGACAGGCCCCTATGTTTGTGGTATCCGACTTCTGTAAGCAGGTGGCAGAGATAGAAAAGGGATTACGTGAGCCGGTGATGAAGGTGGGCAATCTGGCGGCGAAGAGAGATTTTACCGATGTGCGGGATGTGGTGAAAGCCTATGTGGGACTGGTAGCTGCAGGCACACCCGGAGAGACCTACAATGTAGGTAGTGGCAATGCCCAGGCCATACAGGAGATATTGGACCTGATTGTATCCCTGTCCAGTGCAGAGATTCAGGTGGAGATAGACCCTAATAAATTGCGCCCTGTGGATGTACCCATTATCGAGGCAGATATTACCAAGATAAATGAGTTGACCGGCTGGAAGCCACAGATACCGCTTAAGCAGACCATTCAGGAGACGCTGGATTACTGGCGTGCCCGTGTGTAGGAGGGAGAGTATATGATAAAGAAAGAAGGATTATTTGCGCAGCCTAGCATCACACGTTCTGAGAGAAGTCTCCATACCCCCGGTGCCTTTGCCAAGCAGCATTTATTGTATGTGCAGGAAGTGGGACGTTTGGAGAGCCTGACTCCCCACAGATGTATCCGGGAGCAGGTGGACTCTTATTTATTCCTGATGGTACTGGAAGGCAAGGGTAGCCTGGAAATCGAAGGCAAGCATTATGACATTGCCAAGGGAGACTGCGCCCTGATAGATTGTATGAAACATTACGAGCATATCAGTGATGAGCAGGATGCTTGGAAGCTGGCTTGGGTACATTTCAATGGCCGGGGAGCCAAGGGTTATCACGAGCTGTTTGCCCGTTACTATGACAGTGCGGTATTCCATGTGGCAGATACGGAGCCTTGGAATGGGATTATCGGAGAGTTGCTGGAGAAACAACAGGATAAAAGTCTTATTGCAGAGTTGGACTGCGGAGAGTTACTATTACATTTGTTGAATAAAGTGATTGCCCATGTGGCGGCAGGAACCGTGGACACCGGTGAGAGTCAGCGTCAGCTGGCACAGGAGATAAGAGAATATCTGAATGACAGCTACGCAGACCGCGAAGTGCTGGCAGATGCGGAGGGACACTTTGGACAGTCTGCGACTGTGTTGGATGAAGTATTTGTCAAGTATTTTGGCATCACTATGGCGGAGTACATTAGTAATAGACGCTTGAATGCAGCCAAGGAGTTGCTGAGATTTACCATTACGCCCATAGAAGAAGTGGCAGTGCAGTCCGGCATCGGCGATTTGATTATGATGCAGCAGATGTTCCGTTCCCAGGAAGGGATGTCCCCGGAGGAGTATCGTGCCAGATGGGCCCAGTGGATTAGAGCATAAAGGAAGACTAGCAGATGAAGTGTATTATACTGGCAGGTGGAGCAGGTGACCGTCTGTGGCCCCTGTCCCGCAAAAATTACCCCAAACAATTTATACAGATTCAGGGAGACCATTCCCTGTTTCAGGAGACTATTGCCCGGAATATCCCCTATTGTGATGAGTTTATCATCGTTACCAATCGGGAATATCGATTTATTGCGGAGAATCAGATCAGTGCCTTTCAGGGATTAGTTCATAGATATATTTTTGAGGGCGAGGGTCGCAAGACCACTGCAGCCATTACTTTGGCTTGTATGCAGTTACCTCTGTCCGAAGTGGTATTGGTAGTGCCTGCGGACCAGATTGTAGGGGAGGGTGCCTACAAGGATGATTTGATGCATGCCAAGGAGCTGTGCGGTGAAGGGCAACTGGTCACCTTTGGTATGCCCATAGAGGCACCGGAGGATAGATTTGGATATATCCGGTATGCCGGAGAGGATGTACTGCAGTTTACTGAGAAGCCGGATAAAGAGTTGGCACGGACCTATATGACAGCCGGAGATTATTTGGTCAATAGTGGCATGTTTGTGTTCTGTGTGGGTAATTATCTCCATGAGCTGGAGATGCATTCACCGGAGGTGTATCAAGCGTGCAAGCAGGCCTATCGGATGCGTCAGGTGGAGCCGGACAGCTATACCTTTGCTCCCGAGGTCATGAGAAGTATTCCTGCAGTGCCGGTAGAACGGGCAGTGTTTGAGAAAACAAAGAATGCCAAGGTGGTCCATGCTTCCTTTGATTGGAAGGATATCGGTAGTCTGGAGGACTTGAAGTCCACCGAGCTGCGGACGGCCATGGATGGTCAGCAGGTGCAATATGAATGTGCCAATACGGACATTATCAACCATTGTCCCAGACGTGTGGTGGTAGCCAATGAGCTGGAGGACATGGTCATTGTCAACACCAAGGATGCGGTATATGTGGGTAAAAAGGGTGCCTCAGGAAATCTGAAGACCATTCTGGAGGAGAATACTCAGATAGCAGGTCATGTGGAGGGCGGTAGAGTCCGCTACAGACAATGGGGCAATTATGAGCTGTTGGTGGATGAGCCCACCTATCGGGTGAAAAAGGTGGTCATTCAATGCGGCAAGACCATTTACGCCCACAAGCATTTATATCGAAGTGAGCATTGGTCCGTGGTATCCGGGGAAGCCTTGATTGAATTGGAGGGTGTCAGCGGTACTTATTACACCAATGACGTGATAGATGTGAACCGGGATGTGGTACATCAGGTGTCCAATGTGGGCAATGAGCCACTGGTCATCATAGAAGTAGCTGTGGGCGAGAATGTGACAGAGGATGACAAAATTACTGATTGCAGACCGGATCTGACAGAGGAGCAGCTGGGTATGCAGACGGAGCCCTTTGTGAAGCTACGTCCTGCCTTTAAGGATTATCTCTGGGGAGGTACCAGACTCAAGGAGCTCTATGGAAAGAAATGCGATTATGATATTGTGGCTGAGAGCTGGGAATTGTCTGCTCATGAAGCGGGTCAGAGTATTGTAGCCGCCGGACGTCACAAGGGTATGTCCTTTGGGGAATACCTGAATATTATCGGCAAAAATTATTGGGGATGGAAATGTCGTCCGCTGGATGCATTTCCCATCTTGATCAAATTTATAGATGCCAAAGGTTCCCTGTCTGTGCAGGTACATCCGGACGATGATTATGCGCTGACAGTGGAGAATGAGTACGGCAAAAATGAGATGTGGTACATCATCGACTGTGAGCCCGATTCTTATCTGTATTGTGGATTTAACCGGGATGTGACCCGGGAGGAAGTGGCTCGCAGGCTGGCAGATAATACTATTTTGGAGATACTCAATAAGGTGCCCGTGCAAAAAGGAGAGGCATACTTTATCCCTGCTGGTACGGTCCATGCCATTGGCGCCGGACTGCTCATTTGTGAGATACAGCAGAGCTCCAACTGTACCTATCGTCTCTATGACTATTGCCGTAAGGACAAGTTTGGTAATCTCCGGGAGTTGCATATCGACAAGGCACTGGATGTGCTCCGGTATGACCGGTATGAACCCCAAAAGCTGGAGGATACGGTGGAACAGGGAGCTACCTATGTAAAGCGCGTCATCAGCAGATGTAAGTATTTTGAGTGCATGCAATATCAATTGGATGGCACTATGGAACTGGTAGGTGTAGAGGAGTCCTTTACTTCCCTGGTATGTATCAGTGGTTCCGGTAGTATCCGGGCCGGCAGGGATAGCAGCCAGGTAATGGATTTTAAGGCCGGAGAAAGTATCTTTATGCCCAAGTCCAATGAAATATCTGTGATTGAGGGACAGTGTGAACTCATCATTACCAGAATATAGAGAAACGGGAAAGGAAGTATTGATTATGAAAGTAACAGCATTAATTATGGCAGGTGGTAAGGGAGAGAGATTCTGGCCCAGAAGCAGAACCAATTGCCCCAAGCAGTTTATTGATGTATCAGGATGTGGCAGAACCATGATTCAGTTGACCGTGGACCGTATCCGTCCCATGGTAAAGATGGAGGATATCTACATTGCCACCAATGAAAATTATAAGGCATTGGTGCAGGAGCAGTTGCCGGAGATCCCCGTGGAGAATATTCTCTGTGAGCCTGTAGGCCGTAATACCGCTCCCTGTATCGGTTTGGGAGCCGCTTATATGCTGAAAAAGGGCGAGGATTCCGTTATGATGGTGCTGGCATCTGACCACTTGATTAAGTATGAGGATATTTTCCGTGAGGTATTACAGGAAGCCATTGATATTGCAGAGCAGGAGAGTAATATCGTTACCATCGGTATCACCCCCGACTGTCCTGAGACCGGATATGGTTATATCAAGAAAAACAGTGCTGTATCCAAGGGCAAAGCCAATGCAGTAGAGCGTTTTGTAGAAAAGCCCGACAGAGAGACAGCTATTCAGTATTTGAACAGCGGAGAGTATTTCTGGAACAGCGGTATGTTTGTATGGAAGGCATCCACCGTTATGTCCTCCATGGAGAAATATATGCCCGACATCTATGAGAAACTGCAGAAAATCAGCGACAGTATCGGTACTGCAGATGAGAAGCAGGTATTATGTGAGCAATTCACAGCTATGCGTTCTGAGTCCGTAGACTACGGTATCATGGAGAAGGCTCAGGATATTTATGTGATTCCCGGCCAGTTCGGATGGGATGATGTGGGCTCCTGGTTGGCTGTAGGACGTATCAAGGGCGGAGACGAATCCGGCAACACTCTTACCGGCAATGTGGTCACCGTAAATACTAAGAACTCCATCATCGAAGCCCAGGATAAGCTGATTGCCACTGTAGGTCTGGACGGTATCGTAGTAGTAGATACTGAGGATGTGACCTTAATCGGTGACAAGATTCATATGGGAGATATCAAGAAGGTGCTGGAGCAGTTGCGTGGCAGTGACAGCGGAGCAAAGTATCTGTAATCCTTCAGGAAGTAAACGAGGCAGCAATAACTGTTACCATGTTATTAGATTATTTGAGTGGACAGTTTATAAAGTGTAATCAATCCCCCGGCAAAGGCCTTGGGAGTTTCGGTACTGGGAACTCTCATCCCTGCCGGGGGAAGTTTTTATATAGTCTTGCTAGCATACAGTGTTTGTGCTACACTTTCCTTATCAGCTCCGTTCGGAGCATTCTTACGGCGTCTCGCCGATTTTTTCAACTTATAATCACATACTTAGTTACACAAGGAGGGACATTATGTCTAAAAACACATCTGTTACTTTCGAACAGGCTTCCGGCTATAATGCCAAGGATTTCATCCTGGATATCAAGGTGGAAATCAACCACTGCATGATCATGAATCTGGAGATGCAGGTGGTCAACCGGCATGACTGGTCGGACCGTTCCCTGAGCTATCTGTGCCGAAGCTATGACCAGCTGAACCGGGGCCAGGAATACACTCACGCATTACCGGT
>JAFUKK010000158.1 GCA_017473665.1 Lachnospiraceae bacterium | reverse complement strand
GATAGCAAATACGATGCAGATAGTGCGGTATACTTAAAACTGGAATTGCATTTGAACGATAATAAGGTAGCATTAAGCGGCCCCACCACCATTACTGTGGGGGCACCTGCCGGCATTGACCGAACCAAACCAATTAAGGTATTGCATTATGCAGATGGTAGTACCACTTCGGAAGTACTTAACGTAACGGTACTTGATAACGGAGATATTCAATTTACTACCGATAGCTTTAGTACCTTTGTTATTGTTAATGAAATGGTAAAGGATACTTCTGAGAGCCCTTCCCAGGAGAGCCCTTCCCAGGAGAGCCCTTCTCAGGAGAGCCCTTCTCAGGAAAGTCCTTCCCAGAGCACAGAGGCACCCAAGACCACAGAGTCTACGCCTTCTACCGGTGTTTCACAGAAGCCTGCTCCTGCTAAGAGTGAAACCAAGGAGGAACAGAGGGCAGAGACTTCTGAGGAAGCTTCTGTAGAAAGCAGTGAAGAGGAGACGGTAGTATCTAAGCCTGCTGCAGATGAGAAAAAGGAAACCGTAAAGGAAGAAATTGCTTCCGTTGAAAGCGAAGAAAGCCTTGAAGCAACAGAGGAATCTGTAGAGGATAAAGCCGACACCACAGTATTGGTGAACAAGGCTGAGCCTAAGGATAATTCCGTATTACTCATTGTTATAGTGATAGCCGCAGTTGTTATTATTACCGCTGCAGGTGCATTCTATATCATTAAGAAACGCAAGGAAGATTAAAAAGATGCCCGGCATTACGTGAATAATGCCGGGCTTTTTGTTGTCATTTGAAGAAAAATCGTTTATACTCGGAAGGAAGTAAATCTCAGGATGCAGCCTAAGGGATATGTCTAAACTGTTAACAAACAGGATGGAGAGGATGATGGTAAACAAGATGAACACAGAAAAGAAACAAAAAGAGAATTTGGAGAAAAAGGTAGGAGAACACAAGACATGGAGGCAACGCCTGGTCCGCATCTTACTATGGATAGTGGGTATTGTGGCAGTGTTGTATATGATACTGATTATGCCCCGTATTTTTAACAAACCGGATATGTCTGTATTGGACAATCCATTGGTGGCCCACAGGGGCTTCTATGATAATACTTCGGATGCCCCGGAAAATTCATTAAAATCCTTTGAGAAAGCCATAGCCGCTGGCTATAGCATTGAACTGGATATTCAGAGTACCAAGGACGGTGTGGTAGTGGTATTCCATGATTATAATCTGGAGAGAATGTGTGGCGTGGATGCGTTGGTGGCGGAGAAGACCTACGAGGAAATCAAAGACCTTACTTTGTTGCATACTACGGAGCATATTCCTACCTTACAGGAGGCACTGGATTTGATTGACGGACAGGTTCCCCTGGTGGTGGAGTACAAGGGAGAGAGTACAGACACCGGGCTTTGTGATTTGGCAGACCCGATTTTGGCTGCATATGAGGGAGAGTATTGTATCCAGGCTTTTAATCCCATGATACTGCTATGGTATCGTATGAATCATAAGGAAGTGGTACGGGGACAGCTGGCGGAGGACTATTTGACCAAAGGTAGCAAATCCGGAGCACTGTATTGGGCCATGCAAAATCTTTTCTTTAATATTCTGACTCAACCGGACTTTATTTCCTATAACTTTGCCTATGATGATGTACTGGCCCGAAAGATTTGTACCGGACTCTACGGCAATGTGGCCGCCGCTTGGACTATCCGTAGTCAGGAGGAACTGGAGAGCGTGAAGGATGAATATGAGGTATACATTTTTGATAGCTTTACACCGGTGCTGGAATAGTTACAAAAATGCAATATTACCTCGGATAAAATTGGTGAAAATGCACAAAAAGATTTGGCCTGTCAAAAAAATGTCAATTTCGGCTTGATATTCCTCGGGCACATTGATAAAATAGTTTGTACGAGACTGCGGCTATACTGTCGTATGTCTAAAAGACTAAATTTTTTGTCAAAAAAATAATATTAAAAAGGGAGACAAAAAGAATGAACAAATGGGTCTACAAATTTAAAGAAGGAAACGCAGACATGAGAAATCTGTTAGGTGGTAAAGGTGCTAACCTGGCAGAGATGACCAACTTAGGTCTGCCTATTCCCCAGGGTTTCACTGTAACCACTGAGGCTTGTACCGATTACTACAATCAGGGCAAGCAGATTTCTGACGAAATCAAAGAGCAGATTTTCGCAAACATCGCTGATCTGGAAGCATTAATGGGCAAGAAATTCGGTGACACCGAAGATCCCCTGCTTGTTTCCGTACGTTCCGGTGCTAGAGCATCTATGCCCGGTATGATGGATACCATCCTGAACCTGGGTCTGAATGACGTAGCTGTAGAAGGCTTCGCAAAGAAGACCGGTAACCCCAGATTTGCATACGATTCCTATCGTCGTTTCATCCAGATGTACTCTGACGTAGTTATGGAAGTTCCTAAGAGCTTCTTCGAGAAGATCATCGATGAGATGAAGGAAGAGAAGGGTGTTGTATATGACACCGAGCTGACCGCTGATGACTTAAAGGAATTAGCAATCAGATTTAAGGCAGTTTACAAAGAGGCTATGAAGGGTGAGGAGTTCCCTCAGGATCCTAAGGAGCAGTTGATGGGTGCTGTTAAGGCAGTATTCCGTTCTTGGGATAACCCTCGTGCTATCGTTTACAGACGTATGAATGATATCCCCGGCGATTGGGGTACCGCTGTAAACGTACAGTGCATGGTATTCGGTAACAAGGGTGAGACCTCCGGTACCGGTGTTGCATTTACCCGTAATCCTTCCACCGGTGAGAAGGGCATCTACGGTGAGTACCTGATCAATGCTCAGGGTGAAGACGTAGTTGCTGGTGTTCGTACACCTCAGCCTATCTCCAAGCTGGAAGAGGATATGCCTGAGTGCTACGCAGAATTCATGGCTATCGCTAACAAGTTAGAGAATCACTATCGTGATATGCAGGATATGGAGTTCACTATTGAAGAAGGCAAGCTGTACTTCTTACAGACCAGAAATGGTAAGAGAACCGCTCCTGCAGCTATCAATATTGCATGTGACTTAGTAGATGAAGG
>JAFUKK010000157.1 GCA_017473665.1 Lachnospiraceae bacterium | reverse complement strand
TTGATAAAGCTATGGGCATGCGCAGCCTTAGCTGCTGCTATTACTTCCTCCAAGGTTGCATCCGGATTACCCATGGCAATATTTTCCCGGATGGTCCCCACCTTTAGCCAAGTCTCCTGCAATACCATTCCGAAGGAGGTACGAAGAGACCCTCTGGTAATGTTCCTGATATCCGTGCCATCCACCCGGATGCTTCCCTCGTTCACATCATAGAAACGCATCAGTAAATTAATGAGCGTAGTTTTACCACAACCTGTAGGCCCTACAATGGCTACCCTCTGTCCGGGCTCCACCTTTAAATTCAGGTTTTGAATCAGCTTGCGTTCCGGCACATAGGAGAAGGATACCTGCTGCAGATCCACATGTCCCTGCACATCCTCAAGTACTCTTGCATCCTCCGCATCAGGAATCTGTGGTTCCTCTTCAATTAATTCAAAGATACGCGCTGCACAGACCAGTGCATTCTGCAATTCCGTAATCACACCGGAAATTTCGTTAAAGGGCTTGGTATACTGATTGGCGTAGCTGAGGAAACAGGACAATCGTCCCACGCTGATGCCACCCCCAATAGCCAATAGTGCACCAAAAATACCTACTCCCGCATATACCAGACTGTTAACAAATCTGGTACAGGGATTGGTCAGGGATGAGAAGAAAATAGCTTTTAGGGAGCATTTTTCCAGTCTGCCGTTTATTTCCTCAAACTGCTCCTGCACCTGTTGTTCCATGGCAAAGGCTTTCACAACCTTTTGATTGCCCACCATTTCTTCAATCAGTCCTGTCTGCTCTCCTCTGGTCACTGTCTGCTCCTTAAACATGGAGTAGGTGCGACTGGCAATAAATTTGGCCACCAGGAAGGATACGGGGGTGATACATACCACTACCAACGCAATGGGAATATTGGTAGCCAACATAAACAGTAAGGTACCACCAATGGTCAGCACACCGGTAAAGAGCTGGGTAAAGCCCATGAGCAACCCCTCTGCAAAGGTATCTACATCCGCAATCACACGGCTCACAATATCTCCGAAGGATTTGGTATCCAAATATTTCAGAGGCAGAATCTCCAGTTTGTGAAAAGCCTCTTTTCGGATATCTCTGATTACATGATAAGTAATATAATTATTACAGGTATTCAAAAGCCACTGGGCCACTGCTGTCACCAGCATAATGATTCCTATCCATAATAGAATCTTTAAAATCCCCGGCATATCCACATTACCGGTCTCCACGATCAAATCCACCGCATCTCCGGTAAGTATCGGCACATACAAGGTGGTGGCTACCGTAACAGCCGCCAGAATGATGGACACAATGACCGCCCATTTATATCTTTTAATATATTTCAAAACCTTCCGTAAGGTTTCTTTCTGTCCTTTCATATCACAACCTCCTTTTGCTGCTGCGGGCTCCCACAACAATTATCTCTCGTCAGGATATTGAGAATAATATATTTCCTGATAAACCTCACAGCCTGCCAATAACCGGTCATGAGTTCCCATACCTGCCACTTCACCATCCTCCAATACAATAATCAAATCCGCATGTCGGATGGACGAAGCTCTCTGGGATACAATAAAGGTGGTCATTTCCCGTCCCAGGCCGCGAATGGCCTGACGGAGACGGGCATCCGTTGCATAATCCAGGGCGGAAGCGCTGTCGTCCAAAATCAAAATCTCAGGTTTCTTCACCAGTGCTCTGGCAATGGTAAGACGCTGACGTTGTCCGCCGGAAAGATTTTTACCACCTTGGGTCACTTCTGCATCCAGCATGCCCTCCTTACCTTCTACCACTTCCTTGGCCTGGGCAATTTCCAGAGCCTGCCACATTTCTTCCTGGGTGGCATCCTCCTTACCCCATTGCAGATTGCTGCGGATGGTTCCCTTAAAAAGCACTGCCTTCTGGGGCACTACGCCGATACGGGCACGAAGCTCCTGCTCAGGAATTTCTGCAATATTTTGCCCTTCCAAGTAAATCGCACCTTCCGTAGCCGGATAAAAACCGGGAATCAAATTCACCAAAGAAGATTTACCACTACCGGTACCACCAATGATACCTACCGTATCTCCCCTGTTGACACTAAAATGCAGATTGTCCAAAGACTTATCTCCTGCGCCCTCATAGGTCAGGGATACATGGTCGAATACCAGATAGGTCTGCTGATCCGGCTTTACAGTGGGCACATCCTCCCGGTCTGCACACATCTGTCCTGTGGTATGCACCAGTATCCCCGTGTCCCCTTTCTTACCATCCATATCCTTAGGATTCCCCTCCTGTATCTCCAGCACCGCTGCTACCCGGTCCGCACTGGCCAGAGCCTTGGTAATGGTAATAATCAGATTGGCCAGCTTTATCAGCTCCACCAGAATCTGGGACATATAATTGATGATGGCAATGACCTCACCCTGGGTGAGATTGCCCACATTTACCTGTACTGCACCGGTATAAATCAATGCAATCAATGCGGCATTTACCACAATATAGGTCACTGGATTCATGCAGGCACTGATTTTCCCCACATACATCTGCAAGCTTGCCAGTGCATCATTTTCCTCTTGGAAATGCTCCTCCTCTTCTGCCTCCTGATGGAAAGCACGAATGACCCGGACACCGGTCAGATTCTCTCTGGTAATCCCCAGCACCTTTTCCAGCTTGGTCTGGACCTTTTTATACAAGGGCAGGGATACCAGCAAAATCCCAAATACAATCACTGCCAGCACCGGAATGGCTACCACAAAAATCAATGCACTCTTTACGTCAATGGTAAAGGCCATAATCATGGCACCGAATACAATAATGGGGGAACGAAGGAACAGACGCAGCACCATGTTGACACCGTTCTGCACCTGATTAATATCACTGGTCATCCGGGTAATCAGCACCCCCGTACCGTTTTTATCTATATTAGTAAAACTGAATCTATGGATATGGGCAAACAAAGCCTGTCGCAACTTGGTAGCAAACCCCACTGCCGCTTTGGCAGCAAAAAACTGTGCCGTTACAGCAGAAACCAAACCTACGATTCCCAATATCAAAAGCACAGCTCCCATTTCCCAGATAAAGGGAGTGTCCGGACCGGAGATCCCTCTGTCAATAATTGCTGCCATTACCAGGGGCACCATTAATTCAAAAAAGGCCTCCAGCAGCTTAAATAGGGGTGCAAGCACCGTCTCTTTCTTATAATCCTTCAAAAATACAAGTAATCGTTTCATATCCTACAACCTTTATTCCATTTATTATCAATGCAATCGAGTTCTATTGTAATACACTTTTCCATAAAACTCCATATCTTTTCCAATTTTACTTGTCATTCCAGTCAAGTTAGGTTATAGTTATATTACATTCTATTTTTCTAATAGAGCTTTACGTAGTCTACCTGCGGAGGTTCTATACAATCGGCATCTCGCCGGACTATTTCACTATTTTATCATCATATTTTTAAGGAGGATTTGCCTATGAGCAATGTCACAACCCAATCTTTTCGCCCTTTGTCCGAGTTAAATCTCTTGGATGATTTCCTATTTCAGGAAATGCTGGCACAGGTGGATATCCGAGAAGAATTCTGCCGCATCCTACTGAAAACCATTCTGGGGAAGCCTATCCGCAGAGTGCGTATCACTCCCCAGAAAAATGTGCTGGGCATCGACACCCAAAGTCATGGCATCCGTTTAGACGCCTACATACAGGATGTTTCTGATATGCAGACATCCGATATCGCAGGTGAAGATATAGATGCGCTATTATCATGGCCTGATTGACACACAGCTGCTCTCCACCGGTATTGCCTATGCCAGATTACCCAATGTGGTCATTATCTTTATCCTACCCTATGACCCCTTTGACAGAAACCGGATGGTTTACACCATCAAAAATCAATGTGTGGAGGTGCCTGACCTGGACTACGAGGATGGTGCGAGAAAAATCATTCTCTATACCAAGGGTAAGCTTACTGATGCCCCGGAAGGCACTGGTCAGGCACTGCAGGATATGTTAAGATATATGGAGAAATCAACAAAAGAAAATTTGACAAATTCGGACCTGGAGACAATTCACTGTCTGGTATCCGAAGTGAAATCCCGAAAGGAGGTCGGCATAAATTATATGAAATCCTGGGAATTAGAAGAAATGTACCGTGAAGAAGGAATGCAAAGAGGCCTGGAAGAGGGCCGGGAAATAGGTCGTGAAATCGGCCGCGAAATTGGCCATGCGGAAGGACTTGCAGAAGGGATTCGTGCAGAAGGGATTCGTGCACTGATTACTACCTGCCGCAAATTCTCACTCTCTGAGGAAGATATCCTTGCTGAACTAGTAAACAATTTTACCATTGATACGGAAAAAGCAAAAGAATATCTGAAAAAAATGTAAATAGAAACGAGTATGCAAAAATCGCACTTCAAGGTTCACTTTTGCATACTCGTTCTATTATTTATAACTCATTTTTCCACATGGTCCCCCCCGGTTACTTATCATATTGACATAGGGAAATGCAATATCCCGGAAGCTCCCATGAACTTTCCAAACAAACAGCACAAAGCGGCGTCTTCTCCTGCCCCAGCAGTTCAAAAACTCCATCCCCTGTCAGTTTCCCATAGGCTTCCTTCTCCGTCCATTTTCGGTAAAAATATTTTAGTGCATCCCCGGAGCATTGGACTCCCGAAGCATCCTTTTCAAGCTCCGTTTCCTGTAAATCCTGCCATTTGGCCAGTTCTGCCTCCGTCAACACTCTCTTCACCAGATTCTCTTTCACTCCCGCTTTACACTGCTGGATATCTGCCCCAATCTCTCTTTCCGAAACTGCACATAATACATAATCACCGGAATGGGACAGACTAAAATACTGCGTACCCTCTACAAAATAAGGCTTGCCCTTGGGACCATAGGTCAGGGGAATCCGAGCAGGCTGATATTTTTGCAAATACGCTAACAGTTCTTCTACGGAAAGGAAACACAATTGCCTTTCTGGGTAGGCCTTTTTATTTTCTGGGGATGACTCCTGCCCCATCTGCCATACATACTGTAGTAACAATCCTGCCCCCAGGCTATGGGCCTGTCCCAAAGGCGTCTTGGCCCGGATCACCTTCTCTGCCCGATCCTTGGAGATAAGGGTAAGGGCATGTTGGGCAGAATTATCCTCTAACAACAGCCCGCTGTTCTCTCTATTTACTTTTGGGAGCCACTGACTGATATTCAGCAGATACACTACATCTCCCATGATTTCTCCTACTTCATTATTTTCTAGAGCATGCCGGAGTGGAGTACAAAACGGTTCTACTAAG
>JAFUKK010000156.1 GCA_017473665.1 Lachnospiraceae bacterium | reverse complement strand
CTTTTTTGGTATCTATCCTGCCAGAAGAGCGGCAAAGCTGAGCCCCATTGAAGCATTGCGACACGAATAATTATTTGTTTTGATATTCACACAGTCCATCCTGAATGGTCAGTTTGTCCAGAAGCTGGAGGCCATTTGGGGTGCGTCTGTAGATTTCAATCCAGCCCAGCCCTTGAGCACCGCACATAATAGGCTGGCGATAGCGACGGCCGTCGGTGGTCTCATAATTCATAGGCATCATGGAACGTAGGCGGCTACTGATGGACAGTTTTAGTGATATATCACGGTTGCGGGCCTTGATATGCCATACCAGATGACCTTTCTTTTCCCTGGAATCCCATGTGATTCTGGGGAATTTTAATATACCCGCAAAGGTGAAGTCGAAATCCTCCCCGGTGTAGGTCAATTGCAAATTCAGTTTCCGACGTAGCGGAAGACAAAGGAATTTGGAATGACAGCCGTCGATGGCCAGGGCAGAATGTTTCAATGCTTTGCCGGTACGTTCACTGTGCAGATGACAGGAGGCAAACTGCAACCAGGGGGAATTGTAAGCCCGGCCCCAGTGCTTGTCCGCATAGCCATAGCAGTCTTCTGTGTTTACATGAAAGACTACGCCGTCCAGAGCTACCTGCCCCCGATAATAACATTGGATTCCTTCGCCATGCCAAAAACTGTCCAAAGCATTGAGGGCAGTGAATAAGGGGCTTGCAATGAATCCGGTATGGCAGGAAATGGTCTTGTGCACCTCCAGATTCCAATCCATACTGCCTGCATCGGTTTGCAGGAAACGATGTCCTGCTTCCTTGACAGATACCTCCACGGAACCGGAAATCCGCTGTTCGCTGCAAAAGCATTCCTCTGCCTGCAGGGTAAAGGGCTGCAATGTACGGCTCAGCTCATGGATGCCGAAGTATCTGTGCAGCTGACGCCCCTGCTTACCATCGGCAGAGGGCAATACCCCTGCTTTAATCAAAAAGTAAGAAGGTTTCATATGCCGTTTCCGATAATAGGGGTGTAATCCCCATATGGGGGTGTCTCCGCCCAGTGCAGGGTTCATGAGAAAATATTCTATAAAAAAGGTTCTGGTCTCGCCGGTTTCCTGATTAGTGCCCTGAAAAGAGTGCCACCAGCGCATATATCCCTTTCGGGCCAATCTGCCGGATAATCCGTATGCATTTCTGGATAAATCTGTTTTGTTCATTTAAAATCCTCTTTGGTGTGTTAACAGTTGCGTTAAAACAGGCTCTTGCGGTAGTCCCTGGGACTGCAGTGAAGGGCCTTTTTGAATACATTGCTGAAATAAAAAGCATCATGGAAGCCCAGGTGTTCGCCAATCTGGGATACAGACATGTCAGTCTCCCGTAAGAGCCTGGCAGCTGTCTGGATACGAAGCTGTGTATGATACTCTACAATGGTATGCCCGGTGTGCTCCTTGAACAGGGTTCCCAGATGCTTGTAGCTCAGTCCCATGGCAGAAGCCAGGTGAGCAGTATCCAGAGTTTGGTATTGGTGCTCCTCCAGGTAATCAATGACCTGCCGGATTCGATGCGCGGTGGGGGACACCGGTTGGGAAGCCAGCTCCTTTTGGGAACAGGTCAGTAACAGCTCATAAAGTCTGGTATTGCATAAGGCCCGTTGCAGAGGGGCCGGCTCCTGACTAAGCTGTGTCAGCTCCTGGAGCCGCTTTTCCAGTTCCATGTCCTTGGTCATGTCTAAATGCTTGGGCAAGGGGATGCTATCCGATGTATCAGGGATGTCCCCGGCAGGCAGTTGGAAATGTACATAGTACCAGGATGTTCCCGGAGGGCTATGATCCGTGCCCCAATGGTGCAAGCCGGATTTGAGGAAAAGCACATTGCCCGGGGTCAGTAAATATTCCCGGTGGTCCTCGATGACCTGCATGGTGCCGTTTACCAGATAAATCATATCGTGAAAAGGGAGTGTACGGTCAGGATGAGTCACCGGATGTGTGGTTTTCAGAAAAGCCGCGCTCTCCACATCGGGTAATTGCAGCGGCGGCAACAGGATGCGGGAATCCATGTCCGTACTCCTTTCATAAAATTTCGTTTAAAATAGCAAATCGGAATATATTACATGTTTCTACGAATAAATGCTATTTTCAAAGGCTTATAATCGGAGTATACTACATGTAAAAGAGAAAGTAAAGATTTTTGACGATGAATGTAGATATTTGGTAAAAGTGGGCGATGAGAGTGCGTATTGGAGGTTATGAGACATGAAAGAAATATTAAAAAAGTGGTTGCATCCTATTTGGCAGGGAGAGCATATGTGGGAGGAATCTATATGCTTTTTTGAGGATTCCCGGGGAGAAATCCGGGGTGGCGAATTGTTATATGAGCCCGCAGACTTACGACTGACCAATCATGATGCTACCATAGAATATGAATTACATAAGGACTATGAGCTGGAGGGCAGACGGGTAAAGCTGCTTCCCGGCAGCAGGATTCCCATACTTGCCAGAGCAATTTATTGCAAGCCTTATGAGGGGGTGGAGTGGACGGACTGGCTACGCCTGCCGGATGGAAAAGCATTGATCATGATTTACCCGGAGGTATATCAGTATCAGATTCTGGCTACCTATACCCATAAGGAAGAGACATGGAATACCAAGGTGAATGCCAAGGTGCTGCCCGGATTGCAAAAAAAGCTGGACACCGGAGAACCGGTACATCTGGTATATTTCGGAGACAGTATTACCGCAGGCTGCGAAGCCAGTGGGGCAGATGAGGCTACCATTGATATGGGGACCTTGGGGAATTTGCAAATCCGGGGAAATCATTATCCCCATATGCCTGTTTGGGCACAGCTGATTGCAGATAAGATACAGCAGCTTTATCCCCAAAGCACCATTACCAGGGATAATCTGGCCTCCTGTGGTTCCCATACGGAGTGGGCGGTTGCTCATATGGAGGAGCTTTTTAGCCGCGTGGATGCTCCGGATGTGGTGTTTATCGGTTTTGGGATGAATTGTATGTGGGAAAGCGCGGAAATTTTTGGAGGACGTATCCGTCAGATTATGGATTATGTACGTACCCTCAATCCTCATTGCGAGTTTGTGTTGTATCCGGCCATGGTAGCCAATGGTGAAATGAATACATATCAGCATCATAATATGAAGGAATTTGAAGAGGTGCTGCTCACGATGGCAGAGGAAGATGCTGCGGTAACCGCAGCTCCCTTGTACAGCATGTTTTGTGAATTGCTGGAGAAGGGAAAAGAATACTATGAAATCAGTGGCAACTGTGTAAACCATCCCAATGATTTTTCTGTTCGTCTCTATGGGCAGCTCGTTTCAGCATCCATGGGACTGGATATACGTGAGTAACCGGCTTATTTGCAGGTATTGAGGCGGGATATGAAAGAAGAAACAGTAAGGTATTCCATAGGAGATTAGGAATAGAAGAAAGGTAGGACGAGAATGGAAAGCAAGAAATTCAGCATGCCCGTGGATTTAACCCGGGTGAAAATTACAGACGACTTTTGGAACAGAGAGCAGGAACTGGTGCGTAAGGAAGTGATTCCTTATCAGTGGGAAGCCTTAAATGACCG
>JAFUKK010000155.1 GCA_017473665.1 Lachnospiraceae bacterium | reverse complement strand
CTTTCCAGCGATGGTACCTTCGATATGTATGAGATAATGCGTGCACTGTATGACATCGGCTTCACCGGACCTATCCGTCCTGACCACGGCCGTATGATTTGGGATGAGGTAGCAATGCCCGGTTACGGTCTGTACGACAGAGCTTTGGGTGCTACTTACCTGAACGGTCTCTGGGAAGCAATCGAAAAATCTCACAAGAATAAATAATGATTCAACACCGCTACTGCGGTAAAGGAGAGAATAATGAAACTTACTTTAGAAGGAATCAGAAAAGACCGTGCTGCCTATGAAGCAGCCGGATACAAGCTTCCTGCCTTTGATTATGACAAGGTAAAGGAAAATACCAAAAACCGCCCTGTATGGATTCACTTCGGTGCAGGTAATATCTTCCGCGCATTCCAGTGTAATGTAATGCAGAATCTGTTAAATAACGGCATCATGGATGTGGGTCTCATTGCCGCTGAGGGCTATGATTATGAAATCATTGAAAAAAGCAACCGTCCCCACGACAACCTGACCATCCTGGCTACCCTGAAAGCAGACAATACTGTAGAAAAAACTGTAGTAGGCAGCATCATGGAATCCTTGATTTTGGATAGTGCCAATGAGGCTGAATTCGGTCGCCTGAAAGAGATTTTTGCAAATCCCTCTCTGCAGATGGCCAGCTTTACCATCACCGAAAAGGGCTACAGTCTGGTAGACGGCAAGGGCAATTTGCTCCCTGCCATCGCAACTGATTATGAGAAGGGTCCTGCTAAGCCTGACAGCTATCTAGGCAAGGTGGTATCCCTGTTATATACCCGTTATGAAAAGGGTGCTGCTCCCATTGCCATGGTAAGTATGGACAACTGCTCCCACAACGGCGACAAGCTGTACGCTGCAGTAGTTGCATTTGCTGAAAAATGGTGTGCCGCAGGCCTTGCTGATGCAGGCTTCCTGGCTTATGTAAAGGATGAGTCCAAGGTATCCTTCCCCTGGAGTATGATTGACAAGATTACCCCCAGACCCGATGCCAAGGTAGAGGCTATGCTGGCTCAGGACGGTATCGAAGAGCTGGATGCTGTAGTTACTTCAAAAAACACCTATATCGCTCCCTTCGTAAATGCTGAGGAATGCGAATATCTGGTAATTGAGGACAAGTTCCCTAACGGCAGACCCGCTATTGACAAGGGAGGTATCATTTTCACCGATAGAGAGACTGTAGACAAGGTAGAGAAGATGAAGGTATGTACCTGTTTGAATCCTCTGCATACTACCCTAGCTATTTACGGTTGCCTGCTGGATTATCATTTAATCAGTGATGAGATGAAGAATCCTCTGCTGAAAAAATTTGTAGAGACCGTAGGCTATGTGGAAGGCCTGCCCGTAGTAGTAAATCCCGGTATCATCGACCCTAAGAAGTTTATTGACGAGGTAGTGAATGTACGTATTCCCAACCCCTTCATGC
The DNA here is from genome assembly GCA_017473665.1 of Lachnospiraceae bacterium. Lineage (GTDB taxonomy): Bacteria > Bacillota > Clostridia > Lachnospirales > Lachnospiraceae > Acetatifactor. Next base: position 7,230 of record JAFUKK010000155.1, on the reverse strand, counting down.
CGGATACTCCTCAGAGAATCGCTTGTGATACTTCCCAGAAGCTGCCCATCCGTTTTGGTGAGACCATCAAGGCTTACGCTAAGAGCGCTACCTTAGATGTGGCAGATTTAAAGCTGATTCCTCTGGTATATGCAGGCTGGTTACGTTACCTGATGGCAGTGGATGATAATGGCAAGGCATTTGAATTGAGCCCTGATCCTCTGCTGGAGAATGTAACTCCCTATGTGGCAGATTATGAGCTGAGCGATGCTCCTAAGGATTTATCCAAGCTGGATGCACTGCTTGCCAATGACAAGATTTTCGGAGTAAACCTCATCGAAATCGGTATGGCAGACCTGGTAAAGAACTACTTTACCGAATTGTCCGCAGGTGTAGGCGCAGTAACCGCTACCCTGACCAAATATGTAAAATAACTCTCCCTCTTTAATAGAGCGGCCCCGGGAGCAATCCCGAGGCCGCGTTTTTATAGAAATACGCACCAATATGTTTCCTTTTCTAAAATCCCATTTTCCTACGCTCCAAGCGTAATTCCTGGCGTTTCCGGGCCATGTGGTTCTCTTCCGCCTGCACATCATTCTCCAGCACCAACTGAGGCACCGGTGTGGGACAATTATTTTCATCCAAAGCTACCATTACCATAAATGCCCGATTGATGGGGTATCGCATACCATCACTACGCTCCACATAGGCATCCACCCGCACCTCCATAGAGGTACGTCCGGTATAGGTAATATACCCGATAAGTACAATCAAATCATTCACATAAGCACCGGACTTAAATATCAAATTATCTACCGCTGCTGTGGTCACAGTCTTTAGTCCCGTATGGCGCATGGCTACAATAGCAGCCACCTCATCTATCAGCTTCAGCAGATTACCGCCAAACAGGCGCCCCCCGCCGTTTAAATCCGCAGGCTGCACCAAATGCACCTGTTCTGTTTTGGAATATGCAATCGTTCTCTCCTGCATAGCATGCCTCCACTATTTTGATTCGCTCGTTTTTAATAGCTATTATATATAGTATACCAGGATTTGTGTAAGGTACACAACAAATATTGGCAGCAGAAAAACAAAACCCCCAGTATATACCAGGGGTTTGTAAGCAGATAACGGGAGTCGAACCCGCCTTTCCAGCTTGGGAAGCTAGCGTTCTACCGATGAACCATATCTGCATGCATCTATTATAACACTTCCTTACGGAAACGCAAGAACTTTACATCGTCAAATATCGGTATATTTAAATCAGGGCGTGTATAACCTGATACTTCTACGCCCCAGGAAAGCCCGCCCGCAAGCAGGCCCTCCATCCGGAGCCCCACTGCTGCAAGAGCAGTCCGCTCCTAAAGTTTTCGTGACCGTACGAAATCATATGATCCAACGGAACCATAAACCTTTTTCCATAAAAAATAACAGAATAACCAAATAACCACAAACCTTAAACTTTTACGAAATCCGGCTCTTTGCCACTTTTATGTACCGGTCACAGGAATGCCCTTTACAATTCTACTTCAAATTCAACGGTCTGATTGTATTTATCCAATGCCAACTGCAGATTCATAATCTCCATGGAAATGGCTTCATACTCTTTCTTAATCAGTTCCAAATCATAATTGATGTACTGATATTCGGGAGAAGCGGAACGATTGCCATAACCGGGCAGTTCCTTTCTGGTCTTGGGTTGCTGCTTACGCATGAAGTCCAGTGTATTCTTGCGGCTATTCAATTGGGCCATCTTCACCAATATCATATCTACCGTCAACTGTATCTCTCCCACCTGCAACAGATTGGTCACATTGGCCAGATTGATAGCATGCTTAATGGTACAAATCTTACGGTCTAGCTCATCAATGGTGTCTGCCACCTGCACGTAATCATATTCAGGTATCACCGGTTCCTCTCCCACTGCCGCGGTGTAGGTACAGGAACTGTTTTCTTTATTTACCCAGAATTCCTTTTCCTCGTTTAACTGTTTCAACATTTTGTTGGCATAAGCGGATGTCATTTTCATAGCTTTGTCCTCCTCATTGATTCTCATTTTTATCTATCCGGTTAGGGTTCTGTTCCATTTTGCATTTCGTAGCTATCATATCCTTTACCTGACCGTGCTTTTTCTCTACTTTAGGCTTCCTGCCATAATGCAGACACCGGGTAGGACAGACAGAAATGCATTTCCCACATTTGATACACTCGGCAGATACGGAAATCTGCTCCGGTCTCAAATTTACCGGACATGCCTCCTTACAGGCATCACAGGAAATGCAGGCATCCTGCTCCCAATGAATCTGTACCAGGCTGAACCGGTTGAACCAACCGTAAACAGCTCCCAGGGGGCATAGATACTGGCAAAAAGGCCGGTATATCTTTATAGACAGTATTACCAATCCCATCAAAATCCCAAGTTTCCAGTAAAACAGGCCCCCTATCTGGCTTTGCAGCTGCTCATTCACCCCAAGCAAAGGAATCGCGCCCATTAAGGTGCCCGATGGATACAGATACTTACAAAAAGCCGGTATCTTGGCAAAGCCGGTAAATAGAACAGAAGAGCCCACAAGCACCAATCCTACCAGCACCAGATACTTACCATACTTTAACACCTTATGACCGGGTAGCCGCTTCCGTTTATGAAACAAAGGGATGCGATGCAATAGGTCCTGAAATAATCCAAACGGGCATAGCCAGCCACATACAAACCGTCCGAAAATGCTACCAAAAATAAATAAAAAACCTAACACTCCGAAGGGAATTTGTATTTGCCGCTCATTCAGGGCCGCCTGCAAAGCACCTAAGGGGCAGGAAAAAGTGGCTCCGGGACAGGAATAGCAATTCAGTCCCGGCACACAGGCATATTTCAGCGGTCCTTTGTATATTTTACCTTGTAAATAACCATACACATAACCATTGGTTACGATGGTGTATAGGATTTGAAATAGTAATCGTATCCTTTGCAAACCAAATCTGTGCTTCATAACAACTTCCTTTAACCGATACCGATGCATTCCAGACAAATCATCACTGCCTTACGATAAATATCCGTCAATTGTTCTTGATAAATACCCACCAACAGACATACTATCCCTATCATCAGCAATGGAAGCCAATAGCCTCTTTTCTGTTTCTTATCAGGGGTTCTGCTCCAAAAGCTCATTAATTACTTCCTCCCATACTTCCTTTGACCGGGCCCCCACCACATAACCCAGTACCTCCCCCTTTTGATTCACAAAAAAGGTGGTGGGAACCGCACTGGCAGCACCTACCAGGTTGATGTACAAGGACTCGTTTAACAGCAAATGAGGATAGGCCGCACCGGTCTGTTCTATCAGGTCCATGGCCTCCTGTATGACGGCATCTTCACTCTCTGCAGTCACATCACTAATAATACCGTACATCTGAAACTCCGCCGGGTCATAGGCTGCCGCAATGGCCCCCAAATCCGGCATCTCGCTAAGGCATGGATTACAATAGGTAGCCCAAATATTCAGCATGGTCAACCGACTCTCTCCAAAACAGTCATCAGTAACCGTCTCCACTGTAATGTTAGACGCCTCAAACTCTAGGACATAAGCCTCCTGCTACGCACTTCCCTGCTCCTGCGCCTGAGAATTATGGGTGGCAGTATCTGCTTGTTCCCCCTTTTCTTCTGTTTCCTTCATTATTACCGGATTCAAGTCCTCTCCGGACATTGCAGCTTCTCTGCTACTGCATCCGGCCAGCAACATGACACTTAATATTATAATACCTATCGTTCTCTTTTTCATCTAAACTCCTGGTTTCATTTTATTCAAACATTCTTCCTATCCGATGGACGCTGTATTCCGCAGACGCTTCCTTGTGACATGCTTTCCATTGTACAGATGCCTGCCCCCTGGTGTCCTTCCATAGCCTCCTCTGCCCGCTCCAGGCTCTCATAGCCATATAACCGGGCACTATTCCCCATAATCTCATAGGTCAGGTTCCTGCCCTCCCGGGCATATTCCACCACATATCGGCCATAAAGCTCCAGCATCTTATCAGAATAGGTACTGATTTCCCCCCGCAGATAAGTCTCGTAAGAGGTATTGTACAAATGGTCCTCACTGGTATGAATACTTCTGGCCTGTCCTGCCAGATTGGGGTACTGCAAAGCAAATTCCTCCATCCAGGACACCTGAATCAGCACAATCTGCTCAATAATCGCCTTCTTTTCCTCTGTAATCTCCGGGAAATAATTCTTCATCTGCTCATATTCTTCCGGCGCAGTGCTTTCCATCATACGACCATACTTTTCTTCTATCAGATTGTGCCCCCGCTCCAGTTCTCTGGAAAAATCATACAGATACTGCATCAGCATCTGCCGGTTCCAGGTCAGGTACTGGCTCCTGCGCATAATAGAGAATGTATGGAAGTCATCCTGACAAAAAGCCCTTCCGCCCACATTTCGCACTTTATCAAAGGCCTTGAATTCCAGGGCGGTTATTTTCTCTACTAATTGCTCCACAGTATCCTCTGCTATAGTGGACTTGAATATCATTTCCCCTGTATGCACATCCAGATAATCTGTCATATCACTGATATGCCCCGCCTCATACAATTCCTTTGTGAGGAATTGTGCCACCTCTGGCAGCTTCCCCTGATTTCCTACACCGGAAAGAAGCCGGGCCAGTTCCCTTCCCCGGGAAGACTTCTGAATACTGCGATAGAGCCATTTATCATGGACCGGATAACGGTTTTCCAGGTAATGCTGTAATTTCATAGCCGCCCGGATACCATCTCCCAACATAATCCCTGCTGTGACCCCATCCCCGCGTTTGCTCATGCGCAGGAAATTGTACTGGGCGTTCTGGGCAAACTCCGCTGCCGCCTGGGCCATTTTCAAATATTGTACAGACGCCGGATAACCTTCCAAAAGCCTCTTTCGGATATCACTGAAAATTCCTTCCCCATCCCGGAATACCTCACCATTTACTGCTGCTGCCAAACCGCTGTCGGACACCTGCTGCCAATCTATCTGCTCAGGGTCAGCACTTCCTAGGAGCCGCTCATAAAACTCCTTGATTTTGCACACTCCCCGTCTGCCCCTGCCGTAAGCAGTCTCCAAACGCTTATATCCGCCAAATTCCCGGGGCAGCTTCTCATAAGCCTGTTGCAGTGCAGCTCCTATTTCCTCATAGGTCTCATCCGTCACCCACATACAAAAACCGGGGCCAAAGTCATGATCTATGGAATAAGCATCATCAAATCCGAAGCAATCGGAGCCTTCACCTACCAATCCCACTGCAATTCGGTCCCTGTAGGCTCCAAACTGCTCCTCAATCATAGGCGCTCCAAAGGCTTCATAGTATCTTCTGCACAGTTCCAGTCCCTTGGTATGCATGGCCTCCCTGCAAGCAGCTATCCTCTCCTGCAGGCGCTGATAAAATACCGTCCGTTCCTGACGTCTCTCCATCAGTTCCAAGGCCTTTCCAAATACCTGCATGGCCTCCTGATACTGCTTCTGTTCCATCATGCAACTGCCCAGGGCTGTCAGTGCTCCGCAATAATGAGTGCCCTGTTCCTGCAGTTGTTCAAAATACTCCACCGATTTACGGGCATAGCTAAAGGCCCGGTCCAGCTCTCCCAGACTTAAGCAGGAAGCAGACAAATTCGTATAAGTAGCTGCAATCTCAAACAAAGAACCCTTCTGCTCCACGATTTGTAAGGCAGTAAGTAATTCTTCCTTGGCCTTTGCAAATTCGCCCATCTCCTGATATAGCAGGCTGATATTATTACACAGGCTGGCCACCAGCATATCCTCCGGGGATAATACCCTGCTATATATCTCCCTGGCATGCTCATAGGCTCTCAGGGAATCCTGCAAGCGTCCTCCTGCTCTGTACGCATTGGCCACATTTTGCAGGGTGGTGGCATAGGGCACCGTATCCTGCAGTTTCATATTTTCTGCCAGCTGAAGTGCCTGCGAAGCCACCTGAAAGGACTTAGCGGTTTGTCCTGTTTCTCTATAAAATCCCAGCAATTCATTCATTAGCTGCAGCATGGCTCCCGGATTTTGCTGCTGTCCTGCACGGGTAATGGCTGTCACCATGCATTCCTCTGCTTCTGCCACCCGGTTCTTTTGTAACAGGCTATGTACCTGCTCCATGATTTCTTTTACATCCATAAACGATTCTCCCTTTTCCCCTTAATATATGTATCCCCTTATAAACATATATGGGGTACACCATTGCCTATATGTTATCATAAAAACACGCTCTTGACGAGTGCTCTACACTAACAAATCCTGGCAAAACACCCGGATTGGTTCCTTTATCTATTACGCCAAGGACCGGATGCCTCCGCACCCGGTCCTCTAACAGTAAGTCCTATTTTTTTGTATGAAATCCATTATTTCTGCCATTGTGCAAATCTCTCAATATATTTGAGTGGCAGTTCGCTCTCTCTCATATACAAATCCCAGACACCACCATTGGTATCCTTCAAGGTTACCCCTCTCACAAAACACTTTTTCATAACACCACTATCATAGTAGGCACTGTCATAGTGAAGCAGGGGCATCAGTTCCGCAATTTCCTTAGGATCTGTGATGGTAATACTAATCTCTTCTATCAGTGTCTCCATGGCTACAGTCTGTTCTTTATATTCTGACAGTCCTTCATATCGTCGATTCTGTGCCTCCCGGATTTTCTCTTGGTACTGACGATAGCGCTCCAGACTCTCTGCATCCCAGATGCCAAACCGCTCCCTGGCCATCAGTTCATAATCAGACTCAAAATCCTGCCCCAATTCATACTTGTTATAATCCTCACCCAAGCTCAAAGTAATGGATTCTACCTTCTCATAAGGAATCTCCCCCACAGCCTTTCCATAACCATGCTTTTCCAGGGCTGCCATGGTGTGCTCCATGGTCTCATATATGTCCAGATAATAATTACTATAACGATTATTGTACATACGAAGCTGTACCATCAGGCGACCCTCTCCCAGAATCACACGTTCCGGATTCTCCAAAACATCCTGATTGTAAGCGGTAATCAAATCATCCAGTACCTCTCTGCGTTGTTCTTCCTCCTCAATATAGGAGTTCTCTGTACGAATGGATACTCGATAGATATTCTTACGCTGTTCCTCACCAATTACCAAATTGCTTTGGGCATACTCCTGACTGAACACTATAGGACGTAACACCTCTATATCCTTCTGAAACATCTTGTACTGGCGATAGTAGCTGCGACCGCTGTTAAGCGTTACTTTCACGTT
>JAFUKK010000154.1 GCA_017473665.1 Lachnospiraceae bacterium | reverse complement strand
TAATCTGGTCAATATGTGCCTCAAATTCATCAAAGTTCAAAGGCCTGTTATCTAGTGCTGAAGGCAGTCGGAAACCATAATCCACCAAGGTGGTCTTACGGGACCGGTCTCCTGCATACATGGCACCTATCTGGGGGACTGTCATATGGGACTCATCTATGATAATGAGGAAATCATCCCCAAAATAATCCATCAAAGTCATGGGAGGCTCCCCTGCTGCGGTACCGCTTAAATGTCTGGAATAATTCTCGATACCGGAACAAAAACCGGTCTCTCGGAGCATCTCAATATCAAAATTGGTCCTCTCGGAGATACGCTGGGCCTCCAGCAATTTATCCTCACCCTTAAAATACTGTATCCGTTCCTTCAATTCTGCTTCGATATTATCACAGGCAAGCTTAATCTTCTCAGGAGCCACCACATAATGGGACGCCGGGAAAATGGTAATATGATTCAATACCGCATGGACCTGACCGGTAAGCGGGTCCACCTGTGCAATGCGGTCAATTTCATCTCCAAAAAATTCAATACGAATCAGATAGTCTCCACCCTCCGCAGGGCATACTTCCACCACATCTCCCCGTACCCGGAAGCAGCCACGGTCCAAATCCATGTCATTGCGGTCATACTGAATGTCCACCAATTCCCGCAATACCTGCTCTCTGTCCTTAATCATACCGGGACGCAAGGATACCACCATCTCCTGATAATCGTCAGGACTACCCAGACCATAAATACAGGACACACTGGCTACCACAATCACATCCCGACGCTCTGTCAGGGATGCTGTGGCAGACAGACGCAGCTTATCAATCTCGTAATTTACAGAAGAATCCTTGGCAATATAGGTATCAGAAGAAGGCACATAGGCCTCCGGCTGATAATAGTCATAATAGGACACAAAGTATTCCACTGCGTTCTCGGGGAAGAATTCCTTGAATTCACCATAGAGCTGACCAGCCAATGTTTTGTTATGGGCAATAATGAGTGTCGGTTTGTTTAATGCAGCAATGACATTTGCCATAGTAAACGTTTTGCCGGAACCCGTAACCCCTAGTAAAGTTTGGAATTGGTTGCCTTTTTGGAACCCTTCCACCAGTGCCTTTATGGCCTGTGGCTGGTCACCGGTAGGCTGATATTCGGAATGTAATTTAAATTCACATGGTTTCTGGAAATGATTCACGAAAGTGCCTCCTTTATGAATCTATCTATTCTAAATACAATAAAAGCGTATATGGTTTAGCATTCCCTATTATAGCATAACCATACACGCTTTGCAAACATTTGTTCTGTTTTCTGTGCCAGATAGGACTTCTATTTATTGAAAATAATAAATTACATCATTACCCATCGAACAATTATAGGGTACCGAACCATCTTTGGTAGCAACAGTTACTCCCTGATTGGAATAGGAGTTCATAAAAGGCAGGCCCTGACTTTTATAATCGTTATATTGCCAACTGCTTTTCACCTGTGTCCAGGTAGAACCACATACGGCCTGCAGTGCTTCATCATAACTGTTATAGGTACCGTAGGTATTATTATTAAAAACAACGATTACTTGCGAAGTCTTGACAGGGCTCAAATCCCAACGGCTCTTGGCCTGGCGGAATTTGATAGAAATACAACCCCCATCTTCCGTAATGTAATAGTTTTCATATTTTGAACCGGATCCGCGAAAAATATTTCCAACACAATTTACCCCTTCATCCACACCAAGAGTGCCTATCACCTCGCTATCGGCATCCGGATACCGATAGATTTTCAACTCTCTTTGGGCATAATAAATGCCCTTTTCTTTTTCAACAAAATACTCTATGTCCTGTTCCCAAGGATATACATTGCCACAGGCACACTCATAATCCGTAAATTCACAGTCATTACTGTAGGAATAGGCGCAACAAGTGTATTTACAGGTATAAGTGTGGGTGTCATCCTCATTGGCACTTACTACGCAATCGTGTTCGTGCGTCCATCCACATATACCGCAAACATAATCTTCATTTAGTACACATTCCATACTCTCACTATAGGAACAAACGCCACAAGTCCCGGCATGGGTTCCATCTGAATTGGAAACATACGAATACTCATGCTCATGTTTATTTCCGCAAAGACTGCAAGCATAATCTGCATCATAAACGCAGGTTCCGCTTTCGACATATTCACAGTTTTCATCTGCACAAGTAATCCGGTGAATATTGACTGCATCGAAAGTATAAACAAACCTGTGCTCGTGCACAGCTTCTTCCGTAGGGGTTTCACTTTCCTGCACCGCCGTTGTTGGCGTATGAATTGTATTGGTGGTGTTTTCGTTGGTTGCAGTATCGCCACCGCAACCAACTAACAGAGTAATCATTGCTGTAGCCAGAACCAAAACTAAAAATCGTTTTTTCATATGGACCATTGTCTCCTATAAGGTTTATTATTTGTTACAGTTTTTCTTCACTTTACACCCAAGTAGGTTTCTGGTCCTTGTGGGTAAATCCCCTTAATCTGTCACGGAAGGAATCAATCTGACTCTCATAATTTTGTATCTGCTTACTGTTCAGTGCACCGCTGTCCCGTAACTGTCCAAACAATTCCTCCAGTTCCTGTAGATTCAACTGGGCCGCATCCTTGTAATTATTTTCCATATTCATCCGAAGCCGTTGGATAATAGTCTCCAACTTGCTATGAGTACTGCTCTTTAAAAAATCAAACATCACAAGCACCTCCTCATAGGATATTATAACAAATATTTACGCAATATTGCTACTATTTCTATTTGCTATTCCATTAACAAATAAAAGGGAACCAGGTAAGGTTTCCCTTCTCCTGATTCCCTGCACAAACCATATCTCTGCTATTCATGGTGCATGTGCTATATACTACACATCCATCTCCATATATCTTCTGTAGGTCTTAAAACCCACTGCCTCATAAAAGGCCAGGGCACTTTCATTAAACTCCCACATGTTTAATTCCACACGGGCAAAACCACGTCTTTTTGCCTCTTCCCGGACAAAAGTAATCAGCTCCGTGGCCACTCCCTGCCTGCGGTATGCCGGGTCCACAGCAAACTCATCCACATCCAGAAACTGTCTGGCATTCGTAAAGGGACTCTCAGGCTTATCTACGTACTGGAGGCAGGCAAATCCACAGATGACTCCATCCCGCTGCGCCACGATGATGTCCTTATTATCCGCCGCCCAGATATCATAGATGTAATCCCGTAATTCCTCATTGAAACCGGGCTTAAAAATATCCGGTCGACCTTCCACATGCACATCATTTACCACCTTGCGCAGTTCATTGACTCTCTGCAAATCCTCTTCCTTTGCAAACCGTACCATAATGCCTCCTATACCTCATCCTTCAAAACCGCATGCCATACTTCGTCACAAATACCCTGGTTATTTCTACCAGCCGCCCGCAGAATACCCTCCTGCTTCATACCGGCTTTTTCCATAACACGTCCTGACTTAGGATTATTTACATCGTGGGTGGCGGCCACACGATTGACGCCTACTTCGTCAAAGAGAAACGCAATGACCTCTCCCAACGCTTCCGGCATGATACCCTGTCCCCACCAGCTTTTGCCCATGCAGTAGCCGATGTCGGCCCCATCCACATGCTCATTCACCTTGACCACGGAGATATTACCCACCAATTCACCGGTTGCTTTCAACTCGATACCCCAGTTGTAAAAGGCAGGGTCTGCGTACCGGCTAATCCAGTCCTGCAGCACCCATTTACTCACGCTCACATCGCTATGGGTAGGCCAGGTAAGGAACCTGGTCACCTCCGGGTCCGAAGCCCAGTTATGATACATACTTTCTGCATCCTCTATCTTAAATTGTCGCAGAATCAATCTGTCTGTTTCCAGTCTCACTGTTCCCTTATGATTCATATATGTACCGCTCCTTTCTATTAACCACACTTCCGCTGGGTGGCCTCCGGCTCCCGTCTCTTGTACAGCACCACAATATCATCCAGGGATACATGCAGTACTGCTGCCAGCACCACCAAATTATCCAGTGTGGGTAAGGTGGTCCCATGCTGCCACTTGTATATGGCCTGGGGCGTTCCAAATCCAAAAATCTCCTGCAGCTCCCGGACTGTCATGTTACGCTCCTTGCGTAAACGGTTAATATTCTCTCCTGTCTTTACAATATCAATTATCGGCATCTCGTTCATCTCTAACACTCCCTTTCCTGTAATCCTTCGACACCTTCGCAAATTAACTTGAAATATAAAAGCAGCTTATCCATACAAGATAAGCTGCTGAGAGTGTTATATAATATTACAGATGTAAAATGTACACTGTCCGCCATCATTCTCTTATCTTATATGAATATAACAAACCAAAGCCCTTGGCACCATAATACTTCGCCATGGACTGGTAGCTTTCATGTTCAAAATAAAACTTACGAATCAATGTAGACATTTTACTCTCCTTTCCGAAATCAAATTTCAATTTTATAATCGACACTATAACACACTTTTAGGGGTTTGTAAATTATACTTGTAGTATAAATTTCATTTTTTTGCCATCTTCTTCAGGTAAGCATTCTTCAGCTCATTTGCCTCCTGTAGCTTACGGTTCTCCTCTTTCAGATGCTCCATATACTCCCGACAGAGCTTTACGCCACCTCTAACTGCCACATCCTGATGCTTTTCCATTTCCTCCAGCCACCGGCACAGGGACTTCTCCCGAATATCATTGTAAGTGTTATCTTCTTTGAAAAACATATTGTGCACTCCTATCCAACCCGTTTAAAACGCTATTACCATGCCTGTAGTCAATGCCTGCACCCGATCCCCCAGATATTTTTGCAACAACCTTAGTCCCGGTGCACCTGTGCAATGTCCCGTATACAATCTCTCTAATCCACGATTTTTCAAGTCTTCTGCCAGCCGTTGCACTTCCTCCTCGGAAAATGCGCAAATCTCTATGCCTTTCTTACGTCCCTTCATATGAAGTCCACCTAGGAAAGCCAGTACCTTCTCTCCCGGAAATACCTGTGCCACTTCATCCAAAATCACTGACGCTCCACTGTGGGAACAGCTGTTAAATACTACCAACCCTCCATCTGTGTGAAATACCACACTCATTTCATGGCCAAAATCATCCGGCAACAGCTCTCCGCCTTCTTCCCGATACAGCTTTGTACGCTCTCCGATTACCTCTAGGCCGGGTGTATTATGAGGCAACAAATATATGTTTTCTGACACTTGTGTCACTTTGTTAATGGTATGAAAACAATGTCCATATTCCTCCAACAACACACCGGGGACACCTATTTCATGGACACTGCCCCCTGAACCGGAATAGTATTTCTCCCCTGCGGTTTCCATGGCATATATAGGTCGTTCCCCGTACTTCCGAAACATTTCTGCAAAGCCTCCCGAATGGTCATAGTGCCCATGGGATAAAAAACAGGTATCCGTCTGCTCCAGTGGAATCCCCTGCTTGCTGGCATTTTCCATAAAAGCTCCGGTACTACCGCTGTCCAACAGATAATTTTTCCCGCGGAAGTTGATAAAAAAGCTGAGACCATGCTCTGCTGTCAACTCCTCCGGCGCTGTATTTTCTATTAATACCGTTACCTTCATATCAGTTCTCCCTTAACTATTACCTCTCTAAATCATGAAAAGCATTCTTCACAGAAACTCAAAAGAAGCATCCTCGCTTACAGCCCCGGATGCTTCCCTTATTTACTTATTCTCAGTTACTTCACCATCGGCTTGGTGATAGCATACTTATACATCTCCTCCGTAGCAAAAGCCAACTTGGTAATGGCGTCCTTTTTGCTCAGATAGCACCAGAAACTGTCATCCGGCACAGAGATATCCACGCAGTCACCGCGGCCCCGATAATCATACTCAATATGCAAACTATCCATACTTTTGGCACTACGCACCAAAGTATAGTCTTCACCATAATAATTACACTGAATACGAGTCTCTGTGGGTGTCTGTATAAGCGTACCCATGCCCTGCTTATAAAACTTTAAGCATCCCGGTAGAGTCTCTATCCGAACGTCGTCCTCGAAATAGTAAGTGCCATTTACGATTTCTTCTCTGACACAGGCTCTCTCCCAATGAGACCAATCCGGAATATGGGAAAACTCTGTCTCTCCTTCCAAGGCACGGAGCTGTCCATACTCGTCCATTTCCCACTGTTTGCCACAGCAATCGCATCGAAGTATGGTCCCTTGAGAACTCATCCGGCTCTCTTCTTTACAAGCAGCACATTTATACAGGAGACGATGCAAGCCCTCCGCCCGACGAGGGTGGTCTATTTTGATACGGTTATCCAACTGCCACTTGAAATCATCATATACAAATTCCTTCTGAATCCGCTGATTGATTTCCTTGGCAGAAAGGGTGCCC
>JAFUKK010000153.1 GCA_017473665.1 Lachnospiraceae bacterium | reverse complement strand
TTATTAACGGTGTCTTTTATACGATGGACATTGCCTACGCCTGCAATATGCCCTGCAAAGACAGTCTTGTACTTAGCCGAACAAAATAACGGGCTCCATATACTCCCAAAGGGCATGACAAGTGGAGTGTCCATACCGTTGTCTTAGCAAACGCATAAGTAACAAGGACATTCGACATGGATGTCGAATGAGCACAAGGGGTACACGGATGTACCCTTTGTGCGTGCCTGTCCCTTGTGCTATTCTCCACCGCGTTTGCTTAGACAACTGATGGCACGAAACGTATGCCCGTGGGAGTATATGGAGCCCGTTATTTTGTACCAAGTGTACCATCTGTCTTTGCAGGACATACAGCAGGCTGGCAATGTTCATTCGGTAAAAGACACCGTCCCTTACCGAAGGGGGGCTTATGAAAATCCAACCAAGGTACAGCCCAGGTGCCTGCAGGAGGGAGGTGGCATCGGACGGGCCGGGGGTAGGGCAATGGGGCGAGAGATACAGGCAGGTAGGGCGGAGACTGGGCGGGTGATGCGGGCGGCGGGACTGGGGTAGGAGCTTAAGGCAGAAAAAAGCCGCCCCCAAAGGAGCGGCTCTTGATGTTATTCAATTTCCTCGTCGGATTCTTCCAAAGCTTTCGCATAACTATCCAGGATGGTTCTCTGGATAACATCCCGGGTATCGGAATTGATGGGATGAGCAATATCACGGTATTCACCATCCATCGATTTCTTACTGGGCATTGCTATGAATAAGCCCTTCTCGCCCTCAATCACTTTGATGTCATGAACCACAAATTCATTGTCCAAAGTAATTGAAACAATTGCCTTCATTTTGCCTGCTTTCGTAACCTTGCGAACACGAACATCTGTAATCTGCATGTCGAACCCTCCTTGTAAATTCTGCTATCGCGTTGCTTTCTTTTGTATTGAGTTACTTTACATTACAAATCTGTCATTTCTCTCGATGACAATACGGGGTGCTCCTTCACCCTTAAGTACGGAGCCTTCCTTAATGGTACTGCGGCTTTCCACAATACAATTTTCAATCACAGAATTGTCTGCAATGTATACATCATTGAGGATAATAGAATTCTTGATGGTACAATTATTACCCACATATGTCTTCTTGAAGAGAACGGAATTCTCTACCACACCGTTTACAATACTTCCGCTGGCTACCAGACTGTTACAAATCCGTGCACCGGGATTATATTTTGCGGGAGGCAGGTCGTCCACCTTGGAATAAATATCAGGATACTGCTTAAAGAAATAATCCCTTACCTCCGGTTTCAGGAAATCCATATTGGTACTGTAGTAATCCTCTACGGATGCAATATTTCTCCAGTACTCGTCCAACTTATATCCATAGATGCGCTTCTGATCCTTATAACGAATCAATACGTCCTTTACAAAGTCGTATCTATCCTCCTCTGCGCACTTCTCGATGATATCAATCAACTGACGACGACGGATGATATAGATACCGCAGGATACGGTATCACCCTTTGCCTCTAAAGGCTTTTCATCGTAATCCACAATACGACTATCCTCATCCAGCGTAATGGTGCCAAATCGCTCCATATTGGCAGTCTCTGCATGTTCCTTATATACTACAGTAATATCTGCCTTTTTATCAATATGGTATTCCAATACCTTATTGAAATCCAGCTTGTAAATCATGTCGCCGTTGGCAATAACCACATAGGGCTCATGACTCTTTTTCAGGAAGTCCAGATTCTGATAAATCGCATCTGCGGTACCTCTATACCAGTTGGTGTTATCTGCAGTTACTACGGGAGTGAATACAAACAGACCACCCTGCTTACGTCCGAAGTCCCACCATTTGGAGGAACTTAAATGTTCATTTAAGCTACGGGCATTGTACTGGGTAAACACTGCCACCTTTTGAATATGGGAATTGGCCATATTACTCAGGGTAAAATCAATACTGCGGTAGCTGCCTGCCATAGGCATTGCACAGATAGCTCTCTTCTGGGAAAGCTCCCTCATCCGATGGTTGTTACCGCCTGCTAAAATTATTCCGATTGCTCTCATTACTGTTCACCTGCCTTAATCAATGTTTTGCCGCTTGCAAGATAAGCATCCGGGTAATCACTTCTATCGGTAACACCGGAAATAACGGTATTCTTTCCTACGGTAACGCCCTCAGGAACTACACTCTTTTCACCTACGGTTACCAGACCGTGATTATAAATATGGGGTGCAGTATCATTCTGCGTTTCGTCACCGATACCTAATTTTACATAATTCTGAATCTCTGCATTTTCAGCCACAATAGCCTTGTATAATTCACAATTTTCTCCGGTGACCGTACCATTCATAATGATCGAATCTCTTACCACGGTACCTTTACCGATGGTAACACCACATCCGATGACTGAATTGTATACCTCACCATGAATATCGGTACCTTCACCGATGATACAACGCTCTACTCTGCTTTCTGCAGAGAAATACTGGGGCGGAAGGATATCACTCTTGGTATAAATCTTCCAATATTCCTCATATAGGTTGAACTCGGGTACAATATCAATCAGCTCCATATTTGCTTCCCAATAGGAGTGCAAAGTACCTACATCCTTCCAGTAACCGGTAAATTCATATGCATATAAGGGTGCCCCCTTTTCATGACAGTAGGGAATTACATGCTTACCAAAGTCCAGAGCAGGTTGCTGTGCCATAGCAATCAGTGCCTCCTTCAGGGTCTTCCAGTTGAAAATATAAATACCCATGGATGCCAGATTACTTCTGGGCTGTGCAGGCTTCTCTTCAAACTCGGTAATACGTCTCTCCTCGTCCGCTATCATGATACCGAAACGGCTGGCTTCCTCAATGGGTACAGGCATAACCGCAATGGTACACTCTGCCCCCTTCTCTTTGTGGAAATTCAGCATCTCCTCATAATCCATCTTATAAATATGATCACCGGACAAAATCAGAATATATTCGGGATTAAAGCTCTCCATATACTCCAGGTTCTGATAAATCGCGTTAGCTGTACCGGTATACCACTCACTGTTTACACTCTTCTCATAAGGGGGGAGTACGGATACGCCTCCGATATTGCGGTCCAAATCCCAGGGAATACCAATACCGATATGGGAATTCAAACGCAGGGGCTGGTACTGGGTCAGTACACCCACTGTATCTACACCCGAATTAATACAGTTTGACAGGGGAAAATCAATGATTCTATATTTTCCTCCAAATGCTACTGCAGGCTTTGCCACCTTGGATGTCAAAACACCCAAACGGCTGCCTTGTCCTCCAGCCAATAGCATGGCTATCATTTCTTTCTTTATCATGTCATCACCTCATCCAGTCTTCCTAAATTTTTGTACAATCATTATAACATAACCTATTCCGAAAAGAAACAATTTTCCACAAATTATTTTGAATTCTTATCAAAAAATTGTATATTTTTTCTCATTGCCACAAAATTCATCGGAATTATCTTGCATTTTTAACAAACCTTTCCTATGTACCTGCACCCCCTTAGACAAATTGTCATATAAATAAGTAGTGTTTATTTTTCCATAAATTGGTGATATACTATAAGGGATGATTTCAGTTGGAGGTTTATATATGTTTGAAATAGATATGAAAAAGCCCTGCCGGATACATTTTATCGGTATCGGCGGTATTAGCATGAGCGCCCTGGCACAGGTTCTGGCCGATGCAGGGTTTCGGGTGTCCGGTTCCGACAGACAGGAATCTGAGCTGACACGCCGGCTTACGTCCCAAGGGATTACTGTATTGTATGGGCATAGACGGAGTAATATTACAGCGGATTTAGATGTAATGGTGTACACCAGCGCCATACACCCCGACAATCCGGAGTATCAAGCCGCTGTGGAACTGCAGATTCCCATTTTATCCAGAGCGCAGCTTTTGGGACAGATTATGAAAAGCTATCCCACTTCCATCGCAGTCAGCGGCACCCACGGTAAGACCTCTACCACATCCATGATTAGCGATATCCTGATGCATGCCCAGGCAGACCCCACACTACTGGTAGGTGGCATACTGTCCAGCATCGGAGGCAATCTACGCATTGGACACTCAGAATATTTTGTCACTGAGGCTTGTGAATACACCAACAGTTTTTTGAGTTTTTTCCCTACCGTGGGACTTATTTTAAATATAGAGGAGGACCATCTGGATTTTTTCAAAGACCTGGATGACATCAGACACTCCTTCCGTGAATTTGCCGCTCTGATTCCTGCCCATGGCTGTCTGATTATCAATTATGATATTCCTGATTTGGACTATATTACTTCTGCCTGCAAAGGAAAGGTAATTACTTATACCAATCGGGTGGGGATTACCGAGGCAGATTATTATCCCACCACCATCAGCTATGACAAAATGGCTCGCCCCACTTTTACCTTGAAAGGACCTGCCGGACAGGAAACAGAATATACCTTACATGTACCCGGAGCCCACAATGTAGCAAATGCCATTGCTGCTATTGCATTGGCAGATTATCAGGATATTCCTTCCAGCATCAGCAAACAGGCGTTGTCCGACTTTAACGGCACGGACAGACGTTTCCAATATAAAGGTACTTTAGGCGGCATTACCATTGTGGATGATTATGCCCATCACCCTACGGAGATCCGCATGGCTTTAACTGCTGCCCGCAATATGTCCCACAAAAGATTGTGGTGTGTATTCCAACCCCATACCTATACCCGTACACAGGCATTTCTGGAGGAATTTGCAGAAGCCTTAAGCTTGGCAGATATGGTGGTGCTTCCGGATATTTACGCCGCCCGGGAAGTAAATGAATCCGGCATTAGTTCCGACCATCTGCGTCAGGCATTGGAGAATCGCGGCACTGCAGCTTATTATTTCCCCACCTTTGACGAAGTGGAAAATTTCTTACTGGAAAATTGCACAACAGGAGACCTGTTGATAACTATGGGTGCCGGAGACGTTGTAAAAATCGGCGAAAATCTGCTGGGAATTTAGTTTTCCACATTATCCACAACGAAAATGTGCTTAAAGTATTTTTTCGTTGTGGATATTTTATTTTTACATGTGGATATTGTCGAACTTTGAAACCTGCCACAAATACTTACT
>JAFUKK010000152.1 GCA_017473665.1 Lachnospiraceae bacterium | reverse complement strand
TGAGTCATTGGACAGAGAATCCGTATGTATATGAATTTCCTGTTTATTATAGCGGATGGGATGATAACCCGGAGGAACGGTTAACGGTAGTTATTGACGGAACCTTTGCAAAGAAGGATATTTTTAGCACCATCTATGAATTATCCGGTGCTGTTTATCCCTATCGTTATGGGGTGCCCATGGCTAGTGCTATTAGTATTTTACTGGCGTTAGGACTTTTTTATTTCCTTATGTGTTCTGCCGGTTACAGGAATGGCGAAGAGGGGATGAGACCCGGAATGCTGGCGCCGGTACATTTAGAGATTATCACTGTGGTATATGCAGTGGTGTTGTGTCTTGGTATTATAGCAGTGCATGAAATGGCTACCCGTAGCTTTATGGGAAATCTGGTATTGGTTATCAGCTTTCTGATATTGGCACTGCTTTGGACGGTGTCTTTTTGCAGGGAAGTGGCTGTCAGGATAAAACTGGGGATTCTGTTTAAACAAACTTTAGTTTATTGTATTTTACATTTTCTTTGGAAAATACTGAAAAAATTGGGACAGGTGCTCAGAAGTATGTTATGCTGGGTGCCCTTGGTACATAAGACCATATTAATATTCCTATTTATTTGTTTTTTGGAACTGATGGGCCTACTGATTTGGGGAGATGAGGAACTGGTCGTACTTTGGATACTGGAAAAGCTGATTTTATTACCGGTATGTATTTATGTGGCCAGCTTGTGTAAGAAATTACTCTATGGTACAGAAGCCCTGGCAGAAGGCAAACTGAGCTATAAGGTAGATACTGAGAAAATGTTTGGTGAGTTCAAAGAGCATGGGGAAAATCTGAATCAGATTTCCTTGGGAATTGCCAGAGCAGTGGATGAGCGGACCAAGAGCGAGCGAATGAAAACGGAGCTGATTACCAATGTATCCCATGATCTTAAGACGCCTTTGACCTCTATTATTAATTATGCGGATTTGGTGGGGAATGAACCTACTGAGAACGAAAAGATTAGAGAATATGCAGAGGTATTATTGCGTCAGTCTAAGCGGCTGAAAAAGCTCCTGGATGATTTGTTGGAGGCCTCCAAGGCCACTACAGGTACTTTGGAATGCCATTTTGTTCCCTGTGAAGTGGGCGTGCTGCTGACTCAGGCGGCAGGTGAATATGAAAAGCCTTTCGCTGAAAAGGGCCTGGAATTGATTATGGACCGTACGGAAGAGGATGTGACTGTCATTGCAGACGGTAAGCATATGTGGAGAGTATTTGACAATCTGCTGAATAATATCTGCAAATACTCCCAGGAGCATTCCAGAGTCTATGTCAGCTTGCGTAAAACGGAGCGGGAGGCGGAGATTATTTTCCGAAATATGTCCAAATATGCTTTAAATGTATCCGCCGAAGAATTGGAAGAACGTTTTGTAAGAGGCGACAAGTCCCGAAATATGGAAGGGAACGGACTTGGCTTATCCATCGCCAGAAGCCTGGTAGAACTGCAACATGGTCAGATGCAGGTGGTGACGGATGGGGATTTGTTTAAGGTAATCTTGAAATTTGAATTGATGGAAGCAAATGAATAGAAGTGGATATGAAGAGGCATAAAATAATCCTCCGTATGAGTGTATTCATACGGAGGATTAACTGTTTTATTCTGAGTCTTTATGGTCCCAATACTCACACTCGGTCCCTATGACTTTACCGGTAAAGTCAGTGCCATCTTGGCGTTTGTAGTGGGCAGTGGCTTTAAATACATACCTGGCACCCAGATACAACAGAGGGATGTTGGCAAATACAATCAGGATGTTCCCCAAATCGGAAATGGCCCACATATTACCCAGGTCCAGACCTGCAAGAGAGCAAAGAATACCAAAAGCGGTAATCACCAGTCCCAGAATGCGGATAAAATTGATAAAGCTTTTTTTGGTAGAAATCCTGTTGGCAGCAATTTCTGAAAAGCTGATCATACCCACCAGACAGGTAAAAGCAAATAAGCAGAAGCAGAAGGTAATCAGGAAGGTGACCACTGCATTCAGGGCTGTGCCGGGGGTGAGCTCCGCGGCGGAAGCCAGGAACTTGGGTAATCGGTCCATGGCAAACCATACCTCAGAAGAGGAGGTATTCCACAGATGAGCCATAACCACTACAAAACCGGTAAGAGTACAGATGACAATGGTATCCAGAAAGACGCCGATGGACTGTACAATACCCTGGTCACAGGGATGTTCGCAGTTAGCAGCACCAGCGGCCATGGTGATAGTACCCTGACCGGCCCCATTACTCATAAGTCCACGCTACACACCTTGGGCCAGAGCAGTACCGAAGACACCACCAAACACGGCCTCGGGGCGGAACGCGCCGCCAAATACTGCACCAAAGAAATAGGGAATCTGATGCAGATTCATCAGTATCAGTATCAGTACTGTAAGTATATAAACAACAGCCATTACCGGCACCATTTTATCAGTGACTTTCGTAACCTTTTTAATACCGCCAAAGGCAATATAGGCTGTCAGGAGTACCAATAAAACAGCTACAATATAATAAAACAGGGAATCTGTAGCGATGGTGGAACCGCTAATAATGCCGGCCATCTCTCCCATGGAGGATACTACATTAAAGCCCTGGGCGGGAATACAGCACATGGCATATATAATATACATAACAGATAATAAAATGCCTGCCCACAGCTGATTGCCTAATAATCGTTTGCCATAGAAGGGGAGTCCTCCTACAAACTCATCTTTTTTCTTCTGTTTGAAAATCTGTGCCAGGACAGCTTCCACATAAGCGGTAGCCATGCCAAAGAATGCAGATACCCACATCCAGAACAGGGCACCGGGGCCACCTACCGCGATAGCACCTGTGACACCCAGGATGTTGCCTGGGCCCACGCGCATGGCGGAACTGAGCAGACAGGCGGCCAGGGAAGAGATGCCGGTACTTTCTGTTTTGCGTTTGGTCAGAATCCTGATTCCTTTTACAAAGTGGGTCACCTGGATAAAACCAAGCCGTAGGGTAAAGAAGATACCGGAACCCACCAGTAAAATAATGGCCAGGGAGAAATTGCCTAAAATAGGGATTTGGGCATACCAATCAAAGTTGGTCGGGAATTCCCAGAAAAAGTCGGATACAGGAGTTACAAATTGAAAGAATTCGTTAATAGCTGCAAATAATTGTTCCATAAGTACCTCCATAAATCTGATGTTTCTATATGATTAATAGGGTAATTTGCTTATATTTTTGCGTGCTCGGAGTATTTCTCCTCGCAATATTTACAACGATATACATCCTTACCACCTTCAGATAAATAGAAGATATGGGGCAGTTCCTGCTCGATGGAGGTGATGCATCTGGGATTGTGGCATTTGATGACATTTTTTATCATCTTGGGCAGTACCAAATCTTTTTTCTCTACGATTTCCCCGTTCTTAATTACATTTACGGTAATATTGTGGTCAAGAAAGGCAAGAACATCCAGGTCCAGTTTATCAATGTCACATTCTACCTTGAGGATATCCTTCTTGCCTAATTTATTACTTTTTGCATTTTTAATAATTGCTACAGTGCAATCCAGCTTGTCCAGCTGGAGATGCTCGTACAGGGACAGGCTCTTGCCTGCCTCAATATGGTCTAATACGAAACCTTCTTCGATTTTGCCTACATTTAACATAATATTCCCCTTTCTATTAATCCACGGTGATATTTAACAGTGTCAGAATCAGAGCCATGCGGACATAGACACCATATTGTGCCTGCTTGAAATAAGCGGCCCTGGGGTCATTGTCTACTTCTACAGAGATTTCATTTACTCTGGGCAGGGGATGCAATACCAGCATGTTGTCCTTAGCCAGAGCCATTTTGGCGGTATCCAGGATATAAAAATCCTTCAGTCGGATATAG
>JAFUKK010000151.1 GCA_017473665.1 Lachnospiraceae bacterium | reverse complement strand
TTATTTTTGAAGAACAGCGCAGAAGCAGAAAAATTGACTGACAAAAGATGTGAAAAGAGGTATTTTAAATGAAAAAAATATTGGTGGTAGATGACTCTGCACTCATGAGAAGAGTACTCTGTGATATAATTGATAGTGACGAAAGGTTTCAAGTTGTAGCCAGAGCAACCAATGGTCTTGAGGCATTTGATTTAATAAGCAGAAATCAATACGATGCAGTAGTCTTGGATGTAAATATGCCCAAGATGAACGGCCTCCAATTATTGAAGGAATTGCAAAAGTATAAGATCCCTGCCAGAGTCATGATGGCCAGTACAGATACAAGACAAGGTGCACAGACCACATTGGATGCTTTGGAACTGGGAGCCCTGGATTTTATACATAAGCCGGATAATGCACTGGATTGTAGAGTGGATACTTTTAAAGAAGAGTTACTTCGTATTCTGGAAGTAGTAGCTGATAGCAAGCTTCCCAGTTTTGACAGTAAGGAAAAGCAGCAGACCACCAAAAAGGTAACCAATCATCTGGTTGATATTATTCAGAAGGCGCCTCTAAAGGTGCCCGGCAATAAGATTGTTGCCATTGCAAGTTCCACAGGAGGACCCAAGTCCCTGCAGCAGGTCATCCCCAGATTACCCGGTAATCTGGATGCACCGGTGCTGATTGTGCAACATATGCCAAAGGGGTTTACAGCTACTCTTGCAGATAGGTTGGACAGTCTCAGCCAGTTGAAGGTAGTAGAGGCTCAGGATGGGGATGTGTTGGAAAAGGGATGTGTATATGTGGCAATGGGAGGACGGCATATGAATGTTCATACCGCTCCCGGAGGCAGATATACCATACGATATTCCGATGAGCCTACCCGAGAAGGTGTACGTCCCTGTGCGAACTATATGTATGAATCCTTAGCAAACAGCCATTTTGATAATATTGTCTGTGTGGTAATGACGGGCATGGGAGCAGATGGCACTGTGGGCATTAAGAACCTGGAAGAAAAGAAAAAGGTGCATGTAATTGCACAAGATCAGGAGTCCTGCGTAGTATTCGGTATGCCGAAAAGCATTATTACCGCCGGTCTTTCAGATCAGGTGGTTTCCCTGGACCAGATTGCACAGGAAATTATTTTACAGGTTGGTGTGGAACACCAATAGTTTTATAGCCATGTAGCATGGCGGAATGGAGGATAAAATGGACGTTAGCCAGTATCTCGAGATTTTCCTTGATGAAACAAAGGAGCATTTACAAAATCTGAACACACAGATTTTGAATCTGGAATCTGACCCTGAAAATGATAATACCGTTAATGAGATTTTCAGAGCAGCACATTCCTTGAAGGGTATGGCCGGTACCATGGGTTACGAAAGAATGAAGAATCTGACTCATGATATGGAGAATGTTTTCTCTGAAGTGAGAAACGGTAAGCTCAAGGTGCAGCCTGAGATGATTGATGTATTATTCCAGTGTCTGGATGCGCTGGAGGAGTATACCCAGAATATTCAGAGCTCTGCGGATGAGGGTACCAATGATAATCAGCCTATTATTGATAGATTGAATGAGATTCTTAACGGTGGACAGGCATCAGCAGCGGCTCCCGCGGCGACTCCTGCAGCGGAGGCTCCCGCAGCAGCACCTGCCGGTGAAGAAAAGTGGAATGATATTGCACTGGAGGAATCCCAGGTACGTGTTATCCATGAAGCTATGAAGATGGGTAAGAAGGTATTTGGTATTAATGTAGTAGTACAGGATTCCTGTATTCTGAAAGCAGCAAGAGCCTTCCTGGTATTCAAGGCAGTAGAAGAAAAGGGCGAGATTATTGTGTCTTCTCCCAGCGCCCAGGATGTGGAAGATGAGCGTTTTGACAAGGATTTTACTCTGGTAGTTGTTACAGACAAGTCTTTGATGGATGTGATTAAGGCTGCAGAAAATGTATCTGAAATTGCCAAGGTAACCGGTGATAGCCTGGTGCTGGAGAGAAATAAGAATTATGCGGCTATAGCAGCAAATCTGAAGGCTTATGAGGAAGCAACGGAGAAGCAGTCCAAGGCGGTGGCTGTGTCTGATGATAAGAAGCAGAAGCCTGCACAAAAGGCACCTGACAAAAAGCAGACTCCCGGTAAGCCTGTAGTGAACAGAACCGTCCGTGTAGATATTGAAAAGCTGGATGTACTGATGAATCTGGTGAGTGAGTTGATTATTGCAAAGAATTCACTGGTATCCGCATCCTCTTTGGAAGGTACCACCGGCGGCGGTGTCAATGAACATATTGAGTATCTGGAGAGCGTAACCACCAACCTGCATGAATCAGTTATGAAGGTTCGAATGGTTCCTATTGAAAGCGTTGTAAATAAGTTCCCCAGAATGATTCGTGATTTGTCCAAGACGCTGAATAAGAAGATGGAATTATATATGTCCGGTGAAGAGACCGAGTTGGACCGTACTGTGGTTGATGAAATCGGTGATCCTTTGATGCATTTGTTACGTAATTCGGCGGATCACGGATTAGAGTCCGCAGAAGTGCGTGCACAGCGTGGCAAGCCAGAGGTAGGCTCCATTTTCCTGGATGCATATCAGGATGGTAATAACGTAGTTATTGAGGTAAGAGATGACGGTAATGGTATTGATACCGAAGCAGTTAAGAATAAAGCTATTGAAAGAGGTGCCATTACTCCTGAGCAGGCTGAGAATATGACTGAAAAGGAAATCGTGGACTTACTGTTCCTGCCCAGTTTCTCTACTGCAAAGCAGGTTACCGATGTATCCGGTCGTGGTGTAGGTCTGGATGTAGTTAAATCCAAGATTGAGTCCTTAAGTGGCGAAGTAGAAGTAAAGACCAAGTTAGGTGAAGGTAGTACCTGGATTATCAGACTGCCTCTGACTCTGGCAATTATTCAGTCCCTGATGGTAGTTGTGGGCGGAGAGAAGTATGCTATTTCCCTGGGCTCTATCCAGACTATTGAAGATATTGCACCCAGCGAGATTAAGTTGGTTCAGAATGAAGAAGTAATCAATCTGCGTGGTACAGTACTTCCTTTGATCAGATTATCCGAGGTGCTGGATATTGAAAGTGCAAAGTCTCCGGAAGACAATCTGGTAGTTGTTATTGTTAAGAAGGGCGATAAGATGGCAGGTCTGGTTATCGATGAATTAATCGGTCAGCAGGAAATCGTTATCAAGTCCCTGGGCAAGTATATTAAGCAGACCAAATTCATCAGCGGCGCTACTATTTTAGGTGATGGCGAAGTAGCTCTGATTCTGGATGCTAATGCATTGATGTAAGAAGGGAGAACGATACATATGGAACAGTTGAAATCAATTAACGAATTATTAGATGGCAAAAAAGCTGACCTGGGTAATTCTATCCAGTATATCGTAATCCGTCTGGGGGAGGAGCAGTTTGGTATTGATATCAGATTTATTGACAATATCGTAAGAATGCAGAGAATGACCCGTGTACCTAAAGTGCCTGAATACCTAAAAGGTGTAATTAATCTCCGAGGTGAAGTGATTCCGGTAATGAGTATCCGCTTAAAAATGGGCTTGGAAGTGGATGAGATTACCAAATCAACCCGTATTATTATTCTCAAGCAGGAGGAGGGTAATATGGGCATCATCGTAGATGAAGTAAAAGAGGTTGTTACATTGTCCGTGGATGATGTGGAAAAGATGAC
>JAFUKK010000150.1 GCA_017473665.1 Lachnospiraceae bacterium | reverse complement strand
TGTGCAATATATGTTTTTCCACTTCCTTGGTTTCCCCATAAGACAATTAATTTATATTTTTCTTCTTTGTCTATTACTAATTGTAATTCTTTTTTTGCATGGTAATTAAAACAACTCAAAATGACACCTCATTCTAGGAATTCGTATAGCGGTATTTTTTAATCTTAATAATCAACGGATAATCTCGTATTATCGTTCCCAAACTTTTCCTATGTTCATAGTAACATTTCAATTTTTGACAATCCTTTTGTGAGTTATAATCATTCAGCCGGAAATCTTTCTCCCCCACCTTCTCACTTCCCCATAGCGTATATCCCTAAAATGTGTTACTCTTAACTTAGAAGTATTTTGCAATAACATTTACAGATTTGTAATCATACAAATTGGGGACCAAGGGAGGGCTTACATATGATTTTTCAAAACATCGAGTTTCACAACGTGGCAGAACTGGAGCAGACGGACAAGGGTTACATCATGTGGCGTGTGCCGGCGGAGGTGCGACAGCACCTGAATCCGGATTCGGCCCAGGGCGTGTGCCGTTTTGGTTCCGGTATTGAACTGCGTTTCCGGATGGTGTCCGATACAGTAGATCTGGTACTGCGGACGGACCCTATTGCAGAAGCTCAGGTGGTATATATTTATTACGGTGCATTTCAGGGGGGATTTATGTATTCCTCCAAGGTGATTAATGCAGAAGAAACGGTAATAACCATAGCCAAGCCGGAAGGCAATACCATGGGACAGGACCCGGAGGGCCCTACCGGACTGGATATTTTACGCAAGGTGACAGCAGAGCAACAATTGGCCTTTGACCCGGAGGTGGTCCGGGTGGTGATTCCCTACGGACATAACTATTTCGTGCGTATAGAGGGAGAAGTATTGCCTCCGGAGGATTCTCAGTTGCCGGACAAGACATATCTGGCCTATGGTTCCTCTATTACCCACGGTAGCTTAGGGCTGGCTACGCCCTTTACCTATGCTTTCCGGGTGAGCCAGGAGATGCGCTGTGATTATCTGAATCTGGGATTTGCAGGCAATGCACAGTTGGAGCCTGCCATGGTGGATTATATTGTAGGGCGTAAAGACTGGGATTTTGGCTCCTTTGAATGGGGCATTAATATGATGGGGGAACAGTTTCCCTTAGAGCTGTTTGAGGAAAGAGTGAAATATTTTATTGAGAAGCTGGCAGAGGATGGCAGACCGGTGGTGGTTACGGGAATTTTCGGTTTCCTGTGCGAGTCTCCCAAAGCGGAGCAGATGCGTGATATTGTACGTAAGTATGCCAAGGGCGCGGCTTCCAATATTTATTATGTAGATGCAAAAGCATTATTGAATAATCCTTCCTATGTATCTGCGGACCTGATTCATCCCACCGCAGAAGGGCAGCTCCAAATCGGTGATCGCCTGGTAGAGATTTTAGAGGAGCATATTCGTAAATAAATATTCACAAAAATGTAGTCAATTTATCCTTTAGTATGGCAAAAATACACAAAGTATGTTAAAATTGTACTGTATATTGTAAAGGAGGGAAAGTATGCTGGTTTCATTGATTCCGTTATTTGATGAAAATATGGCTGTAAAGGCCTATTCCATTTTTGTTCAGAAGGAGAACTATTTGTTAAATCCTCTGCTCCTGGGCACAGGACAGAATGATGGAGCGTCCAGATTACGTGTACTGGAATTTTTGGAGCGCATGGGGATTGATACCCTTTCCGCAGATAAAGAAGTATTTGTGCCCATTACCAATATTTCTGTGTTTGCAGATATTGAGGGCGAATGCTCCGCACCCAGAGATCGTCTGGTGTTACTCATTGACAATACCATTCCTCCGGTGGATATGTATATCAGCAGACTGGCAGAGCTGAAAAGCAAGGGCTACAAACTGGCTATTCGTAAGCTCCCTGTGTCCGAGTTTGAGAATTACAGAGAGATTCTGAAGTTGATGGATTATGTGTTGCTGAATAATAAAAAGATTGCCATTGATAAGGCCAAGATATATTTTGGTAAGTTATATCCCAATATTAAGCTTTGTGCCGGTAATATTGAAAATATGGAGACCTTTGAGGCCTTAAAGGCCACAGGTGGTTATGCTTTTTATGAGGGTGATTTTTACCGCGTACCCGTGACCAAGGGACAGACAGAGGTATCACCTTTGAAGGTAAATTATATCCAGCTGTTGAATATGGTGAATAATGCCAATTTTGAGTTAACTGAGGCGGCGGATATCATCAGCCGTGATACAGCGCTTACCATATCCCTGTTGAAGATGGTAAATCATATGGCCCGTAATTCCGAGATTACGTCCATTCGTCATGCTGCAGCCATGCTGGGCCAGAAGGAACTGAAAAAATGGATTAACACAGCGGTGGTAAATGCGCTGTACAAGGATAAGCCCAATGAGATTACCCGAGTATCGCTGATTCGCGCAAAATTCGCTGAGAATCTGGCCAAGTCCTTTAACCTGGCCATGAAGAGCGAAGAGTTGTTCCTGATGGGACTGTTCTCTGTAGTAAATGTGATTCTGGATAAGCCTATGGAAGAGGCATTGCAGATGGCGAAAGTATCCAATGATATCAGTGATGCTCTGATTTATAAACGAGGTAAACTGGTACCGGTAATGGATTTTATTGAGCAGTATGAAAATGCCAACTGGGCAGAGATTTCCAGAGAGATGATCGTGTACGACATTGATATGGATGTGGTAGCTGCTGCTTATGAGGATACGTTAGTATGGTATCGCCAGCTGGTAGAGGCTAAGGTGTGATGTTTTTGGTGTTCCGGGAGTGCAACCGAGTCTGTAAAATACGATATTATGCTGTGTAGCTGCAGTATAAGATAAAGCAAATATGAGAGGGTGACTGTGGAGCTTTCTGATAAAGGATGCGGGAAGCAAGGGTACAGTCAAGAGGTACTTAAGATGTATGCAACATTTTGGGCGTTGGTTCCGCCACTGATTGCCATTATTCTGGCACTTGTAACCAAGGAGGTATACAGCTCCTTATTTATCGGTATTGTAGTAGGTGGCCTATTTTATGCGGGATTTAATTTGGAAGGTGCATTAGTACATATCTTCAATGATGGTGTGGTAAGTGTACTGTCTGATGAGTACAATGTGGGTATTCTGGTGTTCCTGGTTATTTTAGGCGTAATGGTATGCCTCATGAACAAGGCTGGTGGTTCCGAAGCATTCGGTCGCTGGGCTGCAGCCAAGATTAAGACCAAGGTAGGCGCACAGCTGGCTACGGTTTTACTGGGCGTTTTGATTTTTATTGATGACTATTTTAACTGTTTGACGGTAGGTAGCGTTATGAGCCCTATTGCCAGCAAGCATAAAATCTCCAAGGAGAAGCTGGCATACTTGATTGATGCTACAGCAGCCCCTGTCTGCATTATTGATCCTATTTCTTCCTGGGCAGCAGCAGTGGCAGGATTCGTAGAGGGAGAAGATAGCTTTTCTCTGTTTATTCAGGCCATTCCTTTTAATTTCTATGCGATACTGACCATTCTGTTTATGGTATTGGCCATTATCATGAAGGTAGAATTCGGGCCCATGAAAAAGAGCGAGGATGCTATGGAACGTATGAGCCAGATGGCAGATGCAGTTGCGGCTAAGGACGAGAATCAGAAGGGTAAGGTTATTGACTTAATTATTCCCATTGCAGTGCTGATTATTAGCTGTGTAATTGGAATGATTTATACCGGTGGTTTCTTCTCAGGTACAAATTTTATTACTGCTTTCTCTGACTGTGATGCATCCGATGGTTTGATGCTTGGTAGTGCAGTGGCGTTGATGATTACTTTGATTTACTATTTGCTGCGTCGTGTGATGAACCTGAAAGAAGCGATGGCATGCTTGCCTGAGGGCTTCAAGGCGATGGTTCCTGCGATTCTGATTCTGACCTTTGCATGGACCTTGAAGGCGATGACTGACAGTCTGGGTGCTAAGGAATATGTAGAGATGCTGACCAGGGGCAGTGCAGAAGGCTTTATGATGTTCTTGCCTGCAATTATTTTCCTGATTGGTTGTTTCCTGGCATTTTCTACCGGTACCAGTTGGGGGACTTTTGGCATATTAATTCCCATTGTAGTAGAGGTATTCTCCGGTGATCATACATTGATGATTATTTCTATTTCTGCTTGTATGGCAGGTGCAGTGTGTGGTGACCATTGTTCCCCTATATCCGATACTACCATTATGGCGTCCGCAGGAGCCCAGTGTGATCATGTGAAGCATGTGTCCACCCAGTTGCCCTATGCGATTTTAGTGGCAGCCATTTCCTTTGTGACCTACATTGTGGCCGGTCTGACCCAGAGTGCATGGATTAGCTTACCCTTTGGTATTGTTTTGACTCTTAGCGTACTGGTATTGATTAAATGGGTAAATGGTAGTAAGGCTACAGCTGCTTAACATATGATGAATTGAACGAGCCCAATTACTGTTGTTTGGTAATTGGGCTCGTTTTATCATGTGTTTTTGGTAGTACCTGTTGGGTGTTATTTACAAATTAGAAGCTGTAGCTGCTGGGGTATGGCACTTACACTTCCCTGAATCATGGGGGCACTGCCACCGCATTTGGCGGACAATTCATTACGCAGTACATTTGCCAGTTCCCGGCAATCCTTGGTACTGCTACCCAGGATAAATTGATAATTATCTGCCTCCCCGGAGAAAATGCCGCAATAGCCGGGATAAGTTGCGGTCAGGGTATTTACTGCATTTCGGATGGCAATGGTGTCCATAGGACCTACAAATAACACCACATCCGGGGATGCTTCAGGTCCCGGCAGGGTGGAGAGGGTCAACTCCAGGTATCTGGCCTGCAATTCATTGGCCCGTTCTTTGTGCCGCAGACTTTCTTCCCGGAGACGTTGTACTCCCTGACTGATTTGTTCCTGGGGTACGGACAGGGTAGCAGAGACAGCAGAGACGCCGGTTTGTTTGGCAGTATAATCCTCCAGTGCCCGCATACCGCAAAGGATATTTACACGGATACCACCCCGATGGCTCTGCACATTGGTAATTTTAATCATACCGATTTGACCGGTGGACTCCACATGGGGAGCGCAACAGGCACATACATCGATGCCGGGGATGGTCACGATACGTACCTGACCTTCGATTTCTATTTTGCTTCTATACTCTAAAGATGCCAGCTCCTGCTCATCCGGGTAGGAGATGAGAATGGGGAGGTTGGCATAGATAGCGGCATTGGCTTCCCGTTCTATTTCCCGCAATTGCTCCAAGGACAGGGGAGCATCAAAATCCAGTGTCACTTCATTGACACTCAAATGGAAGCCCACATTGCGCAGTCCATAATGGGCATGTACCAGTCCGGAGATAATATGCTCTCCGGAATGCTGTTGCATGAAATCAAACCGTTGTGTCCAGTCTACCTGTCCCTGGACAGTGGTGCCTGCTTCAATGGGTGCCTGTACATAATGATAAATGCGGTCTCCCTGAATCTGTACATCCAGTACTTCCTGGCTGTTTAAAGTCCCCTTATCAGGAGTCTGCCCGCCTTCTTCCGGGAAAAAAGCAGTAGCTTCTAACAGAACGCGGTAGAGATTTCGGTCTTCGTCCTTAATGCATTCAGTCACTGCGGTCTCGAATGTGGTCATATGAGTATTTTCATAAAATAATTTTCTGGTCAATGCTATTGTCCGTCCTTTTTTGTAGTTATTTCGTTTTATTTTCTAACCATCTGCTATAATTCATGTTCTATGGTTAGAGGATGGGGAAGCGTTCTTTTGATTTTTCTGCTCATAGAGCCATCTCTTTTCTTTTATGGGCAGAACAGCTTCTCATATTATTTTAATAGCAGAGCTTTAATTATGCAATGTCGGATTATTATACCTTTAGACATTTCGCTCCAAACATGGTATCATATACGCGAGCAGAAAACCAAGCGCCACGGAACGTGGCATTTGGTTTTCGCCGCGAATAACGAGCAAAGCGTCTGCGAAGCAGACAATGAGTGCGAAGCACGGATTTGCGAGTTTGGGAAATGCGCCAAGGCAAATCTGCGAAGCACGGATTTGCGAGTGCAAGAAGGAGTACTATGAACCAGAGAAATTATCAAAAAGAACTGGATAGATTAATAGACGGATTAGGAGCGCAGGTCCCCAGACTCCTGCTACATAGCTGTTGCGCCCCTTGTAGCAGTTACTGCCTGGAGTATCTGTGCAAATATTTTGCCATTACTGTGTTTTACTATAATCCCAATATATCTTCCTCTGAGGAATATCAGAAGCGTGTAGCTGAGCAGAAACGTCTCATTGCAGCCTATAACGCAGAGGGCAAGGGACACCTTATTGAGATACGAGAGGGGGATTCGAACCCTCGACACTTCCTGGAGGCAGTGAAAGGCTATGAGCATTGTCCTGAGGGGGGAGAGCGATGTGCCATATGCTTTGATATGCGCCTTAGGGAGACTGCGAAGCTGGCAGTGGAGGAAGGGTATGATTACTTTGGGACTACCCTGACCATTAGCCCTTTGAAAAATGCGCCCTTGCTCAATGAAATAGGAGAACGCTTGGCTGGGGAGTATGGTGCTGTCTGGCTTCCTTCGGATTTCAAAAAGAAGAATGGTTATAAAAGATCTGTGGAATTATCAGAGGAATACGGATTGTACCGTCAGGATTACTGCGGATGTGCCTTTTCCAAGGCGGAGAGGGAGCGGCAAAAACGGTGAGTGGCAAGAAGATGAAAAGTTTTTGCTTTGGAAAAGCGTTTGGGGCTAAAAATCACTGATTTTATCGGATTTCCATGTTGCCAGATTTCTAAATTTAGGATATATTATACAGATAGGTAAGTGAAGAATCCAAGAAAGGATTGAGGAAGATGAAGAAACTTTTAGATTTATTATCCGAGGAAATGGGACAGGCCTTTGCCGCTGCCGGCTATGACAGCAATTTGGGCAGAGTGACTATTTCCAATCGTCCGGATTTATGTGAATATCAGTGTAACGGTGCCATGGCAGGTGCTAAGCAGTACAAGAAAGCACCTATCATGATTGCAAATGAAGTAGTAGCACAGCTGGCAGAGAGCAAGGCTTTCAAGGAAGCAGTGGCAGTACCTCCCGGTTTCCTGAATTTGAAGCTGTCTGAGGAGTATCTGCGTCAGTTTCTTACAGATATG
>JAFUKK010000149.1 GCA_017473665.1 Lachnospiraceae bacterium | reverse complement strand
TTCAATTGATATCTATTCCGAATAATGTTCCCTTTTATGAAAAAGCTGGATTAAGTCGGGACGGTGTGGCTGTGATGTATAAAAATTTCTAATAATATCGTGGTTTAAGAGGTGGTAATTATGCCACCTCTTTTTTGCATGCAATCAGCGGATGAGTATGGCATACTTTGGTGTGCGGTTATCAGACTATAAATGGCAAAAAGAAAAAAATACAAAACTTTATGTAAAATATAGTTGACAAAATGCAATCCATGGAATATGATAGCCTTACAAGAGGAGCAGGAGGGAATACATATGGAGAGATTATATTTGTTTGCAAGACTTGGTGTGTTGCTTACAGCAATTATCTGTTTTATTCATTTTGCGATAGTGACATTGCCTGATTGGGCAGTACGGACCAATGGCATCACCATGCTGATTTTGATGGGATTAAATTCATTTTGTGCAGTCCGCTTGTGGAGGGACAGAAAGGAAAAGGAGTAATATATGGACATGAATGGAATTGATTTCAGTGTAGTGGTGGATTTTATAGCAGGAGCCATTGGTTTTGTAATTCTTGGCATTGCTGTAGCACTGGTGGCAGCACGCTGGGGAAAAGGGAAAGGGCAGCAAGACCGGAAGAAGCAATCGGTTAAGGAGCTGCTTACCATTGAAGAGGCGGAAGTATCCCAAGAGGGTGAGTCCAAGGGGAATGGAAATAATGCATTGATAGGCGTCATGTTTGGTATAGGCATGGGTATATGTTTTGGTATGTCCATGGATAATTGGTTATTCGGATTGAGTATAGGTTTTTTGTGGGCCATAGTAATGCCCATGTCTTTGCAAAATATACAAAAAGAAAATTCCAAAAATCCGGAGAAAGAATCGAAGCAAGAAGATGTGGATATATCCGTGGAAAATGCGGACAAAGAGAATACTTTTCAAGAGTAAATAGGGAGGAAAGAGAAATGAGCAAGAAAAATAAGATTATTTTAGCCACAGTGGTGGCAATGGCAGCTATGATTGGGGTTTCCCTATTATTTGTAGCCGGGGTGTTGAAGGTGCCCACCATCGATTTGAACCCTGCCATAAAGGTGACGATAACAGATGGTGTAGCAGTGCCGGGACAGTTGGAGTATGAGATAGAGATTCCGGATACGGATACTTACAGTATGTACGCCGGATGGGAGGCGGAAAAGCCCGGATTATTGACCGGATGCCGGATACTGAATGAAGCCGGAGAGCTGGTGAATGCATTTACCGCAGAGTCTATGACCATGTCCCAAGGTGAGGTGGAGCTGCAGGAAGGTACTTATACCGTACAGTTTTGTTTTCTTACCAGTCCAGAAGCTGTAAAAACCTTTTTTAAGGAGTATGATGTAGTAAGGGAAGAAATGGATGTTCCCTATGAAGAGGAAGACCCCTATGAATACGCTCAGAACGGTACCTGGAATATGATCTATGAATTCCGGTGGATGGAAAAGGATGCACCTCTTACGGTAGGGATGGTATTAGGTCTGCTCTTAGGGCTGATGTTGGTGGTATTGCTTTTGACTGTCACCAAAAAGGGGGAAGATACTCGCTGCAAATTTGACGAACGTCAGGAGCTATTACGGGGCAGAGGATTCAAGTACGGCTTCTTTGCAATGCTAATCAGCCTTTTTGTGCTTTACATTTTAGGTGGTATGGATATGATTTCTCCCTGGCTTGCAGAAAACCAGCTGGGAGTGATTCTGGTAGTAGGCATGGTGGTATGTATCTGTTACTGCATTTGGAATGATGCCTATTTTGCCCTGAATGAGAACCGGACTATGCTGGTGGTGATTTTCATTGCAGCAGGATTGATTAATTTAGGTTTAGGGATTGGTGGAATTGTAAAAAGTATATCTGCAAACGCTGCTGAACATATTGTATCCCAGCCTTATTCCGGTATGAATTTATTAGTGGGTATTATGTTTGTAATTATTGCAGTTGCACTATTGGCTAAAAAGGTCCTGAAGGACGGAAAGGATGAGTAGGGATGAAGAATCTGAAAATGAAATCTGCCCGGGCGGCGCTGGATTTGTCCCAGCAGCAGCTGGCAGACCAGGTAGGGGTATCCAGACAGACCATCAATGCCATTGAAAAAGGCGACTACAACCCTACCATCAATCTATGCAGAGCGATTTGTAAGGTATTGGGCAAAACGCTGGATGAGATTTTTGGAGAAGAGTAGGATCTGGAAAATGCATCGGTCCGGGAGAGAAAAATGAAATAAAGCAAAAAAGAACTCCCGTCTATGGTAATCATAGGCGGGAGTTTGTAATGTACTATTTTATTACAGAAAGGAATGCGGCTGCAAAGATTGCAGGGGAATTCCAATAAATGGTAATTTCATTCAAAGAGTAACACTCCCAGATATCCAGGTAGCATTTCATGGGAGGAGTGCCCGGAAGAATCATCCACTCTGCTTTTTCATCTGCGGGTCTGCCGTTGGGACCGCCGGATACATAGCCGGGGATGGTTTCTTCTACGCCGTCTGCTACTGTTACACGATTGTGAGGATTGCAGAAAGAGCGGCTGCCTACACCGGTCACATAGCTGTAATCTACAGCATTCATACCCAGAATATAATCCATTTGGCGTACTACTCCATCCTTGTATTCCTTCTTGGCTTGCAGCAGATATGCGGTACTTAGAAGCATTGCCCGGTTCAGCACTACCATATTGCTACCCCAGCAGAATTCCTTAGGGGACAAGGCCACGCCGTAGCCACTACCGGAGATGGTATCCAGTAACCGGTCCGCCTCTTGCAGGAAAGCAGTTTGATAGGCCTGACGGAAGGTTTGCTCCGAAGCAGAAAGGGTAGCGTCATGATTAGCACAGTTTTGGTCACAAGATTTCATTAACTCCTGCTCCAGTAATGCCCATCCGGCAAAACCGCTGATATCGCCCCAACCCAATTCGGTGGTGGATTTCAGGGAGTCAAAGAAACTGCGCGCTTCTAACAGGTAGTGTTCCTCGCCGGTACAACGATACAGCTCCATGGCTGCCCACATTCTCTCATCCCGGTCAGAGGAGTCACCGTATTCACCGGTGTTGGTCTCCTTAGGGTTGCGGAATCCAAGGAACTCAGGGTGCTGTTGCAACCAGCCATAGGATTTGAGCGCCGCATCCAGCGCCTGCTTTGCAAAGGCTGCATCATAGGGTGCATAGATTCTGGAGGCCAGAGCCATTACTGCCGTAAAGTCGCCTACCGCCATGGAAGATACAGGATACAGATACATCTGGTTGGTATCTTCACAGGGCATTACAAAATTGGCATGACGCAGGGTACACTGTTTGTGATAAACACCACCATCAGTATCCTGCATTTGTAATAACCATTTTAATTCATATAAGCATTCATTCAAAATATCCGGCATGTCGTTCCCACTTTCGGGGATATTCAGACTGGTATCAAAAGCATCCGGGAAAAAACGGTAAGCGTAAAGGATATGTGCCAGGGCACAGGCTGCAGCAGTGGGGTAACGGCCATAATCTCCCGCATCATGCCAGCCGCCACGGATATCAAAGTGCTGCAAGTCCTCTACTGCCATTTCACCGGCCATGCATTTTTCATATTCGGTCCAAAGCACTGAGGGTGCCAGATGACAGGTTTCCCGTGCAAACTTTCCTGCGTAGGGCTCTTCCAAAGCCATACCGCAACGCTGGAAATAAAGCATTTTGCAAAGAAGTACATTTAAGTTGCTGTATAGTCGTTCTCCTACAGAAAAGGGGTAGGAGATTTGCTCCCCACATTTGATTTCATAGGTGCCGTGAGTACTAAGTTCGGAGAAATCTACCTGCCACACAAAGTCGCCGGAGGACTCATCCCATCCAAAACAGACAGCATCCTTCTCTAAAACGCATACGCCATCCTTGGTACAAATCTGCACCTTACCCGGAGTGGTAGATATGGTTTCATTCTTTGCACCGGGTTGGGTAAGCCGTGCCATTTTTGTGCTCTCGGGCAGATACCCCATCTGATTTACATAAATTTTCATAAGAAATCTCCTTCTTATCCTTTTTGGTGAACCATTTCTATGGATAAAAACCTTATAATTTTATTTTATTATGTAGCAGAGGAAAGGTCAAATATAACTTCTGTGTTTTCCGCAAAAAGGCTATTGGGGGGTGGATTTGTCAATGTGGAAAAGGAGAATAATAAAAATAAAATAAAAAAATTAATGTTTTTCGTTAAAAATCTATTGACAAAAGAAAAATGGAATGTTATAGTGCATTTAACGACAAACGTTAAAAACTTATTTTTTATCGTTCGTTTTCTTGCAAGAGTGATTACAATTTGATTATGAGAGGTTAAAGGAGATTAGGAAATGAAAGAACAGGCGATTACAAAAATTAATAAGATTGGTAAAATAAGCAGTATACTTACTTTGGTATGTAAGGTATTCGTGATTATAGGTATGGTATTTTGTCTGGCAGGAGCAGTGATTTGTTTTGTGATTCCGGATCAGTTGGTAAGTATCACCGTCACTCCTACGCTGGAAGTTGATGTGGACTATTCTGTAGTAGGACATTTGGTATCCCCAGAGGAGCAGGCAATGCTGGATGATTCTCAGATGGAAGAGGAACTGAAGCAGGAATTTGCTACAGATGAGGAACTGGCCGGCATGACCGTCAGCATAGAGAATCAGGTGATTCGTATGTCAGAGGTAGAGGAAGGGATTACCCTTACCATGCATGATTTGGCGTGGTTGGCACTTATGGCCTTTATGGTGACTGCTATGACATTTATAACATTGCTTTTTGTGGGCAGATTATGCAAGGCTTTCAGAGATTGCAGTTCCCCTTTTGAGCACAATGTGATTTGTAAGATGCAGCATTTGGCATATTCGTTGATTCCCTGGGCATTGCTCTCTATTATCTGGGATACTGTTATTGAAAGTATTTCTACTAATCGATTGAGCTTCATGTTCTCTATTGACCTGGGTGTAATATTAACTGTTATACTGGTGTTGGTACTGGTATAAATCTTTAAGTATGGTGCAGTGCTGCAGCAGGAATCTGATGAAACATTATAATAATCGCTAAGACTATGTAGAGAGTGTATTCTCACATGTACGGAGGTATATATGGGCAAAATAATATTACGACTGGACCGGGTAATGGCGGACCGGAAAATGAGTTTAAATGAATTATCAGAAAAGGTGGGCGTATCCAATGTGAATCTGTCTAAGATGAAGACCGGCAAAATCAGTGCC
>JAFUKK010000148.1 GCA_017473665.1 Lachnospiraceae bacterium | reverse complement strand
TCAGCCTGCCTACATAAATATTTTGGAGAGCTTCAGCGGCAAGCAGAATAAGATTGAGGCTACCTTGTTTATTTTGCAGGTTCCGGTGCTGATTTTGCTGGGAGCATTCCTGTTTATGATTTCCGGTCAGATGTATGACATGGAAAAGAATGAGATATCTGTTATTAAGAGCCGAGGCAGTTCCAGCGGTCAGGTGTTCAGATTATATCTGTACCAGAGTGTTTTTCTGACTTTGATGGGTCTGGCGGGCGGTGTGCCTTTGGGTATGCTGTTCAGCCGTATCCTGGGCTCGGCGGAGAATTTCCTGGAATTTGATATTACCAGAGAATTGAATATCCGTATTACCGCAGATGTGTGTCAATATGCGGCAGTGGCAGTAGGTATTTCGGTGTTGATTATGACATTGCCTGCGTTAAAACACAGTCGTTTATCTATTGTAAAGTTGAAACAGCAGAACGCGTTAAAGCGTAAATCCTTATGGGAGAAACTGTTCTTGGATGTGATTTGTCTGGGCATTTCTATGTATGGATTTTATTCCTTTTCCAAGAATCAGGACGCAATGGTGCAGAGCGTGTTGCAGGGGGAATCGCTGGATCCCTTGCTGTACATCAGTTCCTCTCTGTTTATTGTGGGTGCGGGTCTTTTGTTCCTGCGTTTGCAGCCCCTTTTGATTGGACTGGTTTACAATCTGGGTAAGAAATTCTGGAAGCCTGCAAGCTATGCTTCCTTTATGGAAAATATTAAAAACGGTCGTAAGCAACAGTTTATTATGTTATTCATGATTTTGACCATATCATTGGGTATGTATCATGCTACTGTAGCACGTACTATTCTGGCCAATGCAAAGCAGAATGCGGAGTACCTCCAGGGGGCAGATATGATACTTCAGGAGAAATGGACGGATAATTCCAGCTTTGCATC
The DNA here is from genome assembly GCA_017473665.1 of Lachnospiraceae bacterium. Lineage (GTDB taxonomy): Bacteria > Bacillota > Clostridia > Lachnospirales > Lachnospiraceae > Acetatifactor. The sequence continues at coordinate 2,409 of JAFUKK010000148.1, read as the reverse complement.
CCAGAGCCAGGGAGATATTACCTTGCAGTATGACGAGCCGGATTATGCGAAGTATGCCGAATTGAAGTGTGCCCGGTCCTATACCAAGGTGATTTTTGATGACCGTGCTTATCTGAAAGACAAGAGCGACACGATTCCTGTGACTTTGATGGGTATTCATACCAGAGAGTTCGGCGAGAATACATATGTATCCAAGGATTTACTGGATAAGCATTATTATGAATATCTGAATGATCTGGCAGTGGTGTCCAATGGAGTGCTGGTGTCCCGAAATTACGAAAAGATTTTGGGATATAAGGTGGGAGATACCATTACGGTATACAATAAGGATAACAAGTATATTACACTGAAGATACTGGATTTCTTTGACTATTGGCCCGGTTATGCGCCTACCAGCTTGGGATTAAATCCCGATGGTTCTATTAGCCGCGGGGAAAACTATCAGATGGTAGCCAATATTTCTACCCTTACTCAGAAGTGGGGCGTAACCCCTTATGAGGTGTGGTTTACCTTAGAGGACGATGCGGATATGGATGAGGTATATCAGTGGGTACAGGATAACAATGTTACTGTGCGTAAGTATGTGGATAAGGCGGCTGAGGTACAGAAAGTTGTGGAGGATCCTTTGCTTCAGGGTACCAATGGTGTGTTGACCATGGGCTTTATAGTAACCATTATTTTGTGTGCGGTGGGATATTTGATTTACTGGATTATGTCCATCCGCTCCAGAGAGATGATGTTTGGTGTGCTCCGGGCGTGTGGTATGCATAAGGGCGAGTTGTTCCATATGCTGATGAACGAGCAGATTTTCTCCGGTGTTCTTTCTATTTTTGCAGGTATCGGTATTGGAAAACTGACCTCAAAGATGTTTGTGCCTATGTTGCAGACTGCTTATGCAGCGGCAAATCAGGTGCTTCCCATGGAACTGATAACCAACCAGATGGATATGATCAGATTGTACTGTGTCATTGCGGGGGTAATGGCAGTATGTATGGCAGTATTGATTCTGCTGGTATTTAAGTTGAACGTGACAAAGGCACTGAAATTGGGTGAAGAATAATGGGAAATGAGAAGAATACAAAAATAGCAATTGAAATTAACGGAATTAACCGTATTTTCCCCTTGGCAGGAGGTGGAGAATTCCAGGCATTGTATGATATCAATGCCAAGGTGCCGGAGGGTGTACTGACTATATTAAAGGGGCGTTCCGGTTCCGGTAAGACCACATTGATGAATATTGTAGGCGCCTTAGACCAGCCCACTTCCGGGACCATATTAATCGGAGGACGGGACATCGGTAAGATGTCTGATAAGGAGAGGGAAGAACTGCGCCGCAAAGAATTTGGTTTTGTATTTCAGGCAGTATCCCTGATTCCTACCATGAATGCATTCCAGAATGTGGAGTTTTCCATGCGTATGGCAGGCATTAAGGAAGGGCGTAAAAAACGTGTGGAAGAATGCTTGAAAATGGTGGGATTGGGCAATCGTATGCATCATATGCCCTCTGAAATGTCCGGTGGTGAGCAGCAGCGTGTGGCAATTGCCAGAGCCATTGCCCATAGACCCAGAATCATCTTTGCAGATGAGCCTACTGCAGAGCTGGACAGTGCTATGGCGGCTGAGGTCACCAAGCTGTTCCAGGAGATGACTAAAAAAGAAAATGTAACTATTGTAATGACCACACATGATGTGGGCCTGCAGGGTGCCGGTGAGATGGTAATCGAGCTGGAAAGCGGCCATCAGGTAGCACAGGAGTAGAAAGGAGGTAGCTTATGCCCGAAATCGAAAATATGATACAGGCGGATGGTCTGGTAAAAATTTATAAGACAAAGCAGACGGAAGTATTGGCGCTGCAGGGATTGGATTTGTCTGTGCAGACGGGCGAATTGACCGCACTGATTGGTAACAGTGGTAGCGGTAAGTCTACCTTTCTGAATATGATTGGTGGTCTGGACCGACCCCGTGCCGGTTCTCTGGTGGTAGGAGGAAAAAACCTGTTTACCATGACGGAGAAGGAATTGGTAGGTTATAAGAGGGATACGGTAGGCTTTGTATGGCAGAATAATGGTAGAAATCTGCTTCCCTACCTGTCCGCATTTGATAATATTATGCTGCCCATGTATCTCTCTGATGTAAAGAAAAAGAGAGAACGAGCTCAGGAATTAATTGAGCTGGTGGGTTTGGCGCATAAAAAGAATAGCAGAATGAACACATTATCAGGTGGTGAACAGCAGAGAATCGCCATTGCTATTGCGTTGGCTAATTCTCCCAAGTTGCTTTTGGCCGATGAGCCTACCGGTAGTGTGGACAGCGGTACTGCAAATTACATTTTCGATATTTTTACAGAACTGAATAAAGCAGGGCAGACTATATTGATTGTTACCCATGACGTGGCTCTATCCAAGAATG
>JAFUKK010000147.1 GCA_017473665.1 Lachnospiraceae bacterium | reverse complement strand
GGGTACTCCAAAGCTACTGACTCTTATGCTGAGCATCCCCATATCCTGCTCCAATACAGCTCTGTCATACTGATATGTCAGCAGATACAGTATCACCCCTATCGCCCCCAACACCACCGGAAGTACCATTACTGCTTCCACTGTAAAATATGCTTTTACACCCCTTTTCAAATTACTCTCCCCCTTTATAACCAGCTACATTTTGCAAGAACGCAGACTCCATAACTGACAAATAGAAATGGCAGATACGGAATATGGGTACTACTGTCTGCTTTGCGCAGAACAATGAGAAAGGCAGAGAACGCCGAAAGCAAGACCAAGCTGTAGAAAAGCAACCGCAGACTCCCCCATAATCCGTATTGTGCCCCTAATGCCAATACCACCACCCCATCTGCCAGCCCTATCTTACGGGTAATCCCCGCCAACAAGCAGAGTATGGCACCGGGTAACAAACCTCCCAAAAGGGTAAACCACATCTGATCCCCCTTCAGGCACCTATCTATGGCAAGAAACATCAAAAGAACGCCTCCTGCTACCAAGGGAGAAACAGGCACCTTTTTCTCCCTAATATCCCAAATGCTCAAACCTCCCAAATAAATCATCTGTATTATCATCCTATATTTACTCCTTTCCACACCTACTACATAATTGATATCCATACCCTTTCGCTTCTGCCAACGTAGAAGAGTAAATCGTACGACGCAATCCTTCACATTGGCGGCTATAATGAAAGCAGGCACCATAATCCGTCACATACACCACATTACCCGGAATCAACCCCTTACAGTGCTCACATAATTCATATCTGCATCCTCTCTTGTTGGTACTACGCCGGGCTGCCCACATACTCAATTCCCGAACCGATAGCTTTAAGTGGGTGCAATCCATGGAAAGATGATACACCTCTCCATACTCCGCCAAAAAAACTGTCTCCAGCCCTACCCCTTCCAAACTACCCGGTATCTCATAGCCGGTCCATACATGGGAATAATAATTGTTGCTCATATAAAAGTCAGGAAATCCGGGCACTTTAAAGGGGCATTTCACTCCATAGGAATATCTTAATTCCAGCCGGTCTCCCTCCTCCACAATATTCCATCCTATTCCTATTGGCCGATTCTCACAATCTTTCAAAGGTGCATTTTCTAAATATTCTTTGCCCAGATAAGTCTCTACTCTATGTCTTATATAAACCCGGGAGATTACCTCCTGAAGGAGCGGTTTTAGCACATCCGGCAGCTCCTGTTGCTCTCCCCGGGACAGTTCTGCCGATACCACATACTGATATACACTAAGCTCATTTCCCACGTTGGTCAGCGCCAATTCTATATTGCCATGGAGCCGAATAAGCTCCATAATACTTCCCAGATTGAGAAGGAAAAAAATGAGTAAAGGTAAAAGCACTGCCGCCTCCACCGTCATACTCCCCTTCAGCCTGCGAGATCCGAAGGTAAACAGGGATATCTCCTCTATGCAGCTTTCTGCCGGCAGGGTGCCATCCAGGGCAGGGAAAGCCATACCGGTTATAGTCGGAGAAGGTCGTTTACTTGCTTTAATTTTTAGTTGATTGCTGCATCTGCATAAAGGAGACATCCCTATTCACCTTCCTCTCTACTCCTGATAAGTTCCCAAACGTCTGATTTCGTAGCTATAACCATAATCACTTTCCAACGAAATATCCGCCTCCAGCTCTACATAACAGTGATCCAAGCAAAAATTACTGTTCCCCGGCAACAAACGGATATCTGCCTCTACCAAATCCATACTTCGCAGAGTCAATACATCCAAATCCACCAGGAAAAGCAATACTCGTAAATAATCCCGATAATACATCCCCTCCCGCGATAACTGCTCCTGCTTCTCCTCATCCCGTCCCACCAGACCCTTTAACAGATTCTCCAAGGAATAATGCCAGGTCTCCTCTGTCTTGAGTAACGGCACTGCCCCTCCTGCTGCCAAACACTCCATATCATATAAGGTCTCACCAAAAGCCCAACCCAGAGTCAGAACAAATTGCACCGGTACCGCCAGCTGAGGTTGTCCTATCAATGTCATCAACACCGTAGCGATGAGCTCTGTTTTTTTGCTGCTATCCTCATCGGTCAGCAGATACATAACGTTTGCTGCCTCTCTAATCCCACAGATTTTCGAAAAAGCACCATGAAGATTCTCCACATCCCTATCTTCCCCCACCAGTAAGTATTCAATCTCATAATCCAATGCGGAATTCTCCATGGGTTCTATAAAATTCCCCATATAGGTCAACAGATATTCCTGGAACAGAAACCGCTCCACCATTTGTTCTAAACCACTTTGTTCCCTCAGCCTGCGATTGCCCCGTTGTACATCACCCCGTTCCAAACGGGCGGCAAAAAGTTCCTCCCTACGCAGAGCCTTTGGTGAGAGAGCCACCTTATCACCCGTCACCCAGCTCAATATTCCTTTTTTTCGAATCTCTTCCATAAAAATTGTTGGATTTTGAAAATCCACCACTTCTCCGCCCTGTTCCAAGATATCCAATTCCTGTTGCAACCTGTAGTCCGCCTGTGCTTTTTCTGCCTCTATATTACGCTTATCCAAACCATTTACCTGTAATTGCTCCAATTGAAAAAGAGTCTTTTCTAACAATGTCAGATTCAATTTGTCCTTTTGGGCTCCTACTGCGGCACATCGAAAAACAGCGCCATCATGGTCCGAAAGCAATAATCCGCTTTGAATCTCCGCTTTACGCAAACGAATTCCCTGAAAATCCTTGTAAAACAGATTATTCCAAAAACCCCCATAAAATTGCAGATTGCGATCCAGATATCCTGTCAGATGCCGTTCTATATTACTCACGGACCCGTAGGAGGTACCATAGGAATCATCCAGGGCAAAAAGATTGTACCTACCAACCAGCCCCCTATGGTACTCAGCAAAAACACCATTCCAGGCAGCCTCCACCGCACATTCCGACTCCAATGCCATTCCGTTTTTGCGTACCCCTTCGATAAGTCCCAGACAAAATCCTGTAAGCAACGTCAACACCAACGCCATAAAAACACTCAAATACCCGGACATTCTTCTTTGCATATTTCTTTCACACATAAATTTCCTAAAACCGGTTTGTTTTACTGGTAATTTTTTCAAATAATTTCTCCACAATACCGGTCAGCTGATCTTTGAAAATCACCACCAAACTTACCAGCACCACCGTAATCAATACCACCTCGATAGTGCCCATACCATCCTCTTCTTTCCATAAATCCTTCCAATTTTTTAATCCCTGCATTCCCATACTCCTTTCTTTATATTCCGGTCATAGCAAAAGCCGGAATCAATATTAACAACATTACTACTACAAGCATCAATACCAACGGCAATAGCAACTTGGTCTGTGTCTCTTCGCTTTTCTTTTTACAAAGTCTTATGTATTCTCTTCTTGCATGATCCCCCTCTTCCCGCAAGCGCTCCCCCAACTTCATACTTCCTTTTTGAAGATTCTGAATAAGTAGAGTACAAAGTTGCGTATACTGGGCCAACCCGGTACGTTTGCTCCAATTTTCATACGCTTGTATCTCTGATACTCCCGTGGTCAGTTCCCGGCATACATATCCCACCTCCTCAAAAGCAGCCCTGACCGGCTCCCCCGATGCTACCGATTGCTCATAGGCCGCCCCTATCTTTTGCAGACTGCCTCTGATAGTCAGTCCTGCTCCCAAATACAATGTAAGCTGATACAACAACTCCGGATAATCTTCCTTCAACTCTAGCTGTCTGTCCAAATACTTTTGATGCAGATCCTTTCGGGCAAATACAAATACCATCACAGATGCTACTATAAATAAGCCCCCCAAAATCGGCCACATATGTGATTTGACTATATGATAGTTCAGTGCCCGTCCCTTCCAGTGTGCAGGCAATTGCCAATAATCTCCCTCCCGTGTTGTCCGTTCGGATTGCACCAAATATTCCCGTAGTTCCTCCCCCATTTGATCCTCCGAAACATCGCCGGGCAACAATGTAACCTCCAACAACTGCTCCCATTCCATTGCATC
>JAFUKK010000146.1 GCA_017473665.1 Lachnospiraceae bacterium | reverse complement strand
TGGTCTCCTAACCGTGTAGACAAGATTGACGCTCCCGTAAATGCTATCTTCTGGATTATGAAGGACCCTGTTCTTCCTCCCGTTGTGAAGCTGAGCGGTGCTGCTCTGGCATCTGTAATGGGTGCTACACTGGCTACCAAGACCTCTACCGCAGAGCGTGTTGCTGCAGGTACCGACTTAAATGCAATCCGTATCGTACCTTATGCAAATCCTTTCAGAACCTATCCTCTGGTTAACGACTATGAGAAGTTCAAGAAGCTGGTAGAAGAAAAGAACGTAGCATGCTACATCGTTAATACCGGTGACTTCATGGGCACTAAGGTTAAGCCCGCAGATACTTTAGGTATCTTAGAGACCATCGTAGAGAAGAAGGATAAGTTCGTTCAGTGGGGTCCTTTCTCCGATATCGAAATCATGAACGAGTGGGATGGCAAGACCGCTGACTTCACTCCTGATTTCAAGGATGCTGCTTATGTAGAGGCTCTGATTAACTCTATGAAGACCCGTGTGAAGGCAGTAGAAGACTTCGCTACCAAGAAGGAAGGCTATGATAAGTTGCCTGATGAAGCTCTGGAAGCATTGAAGAAGCTGGTTTCTGAAGCTGAGTCCGTAAAGTAATTTAGCAATTGAGCAAAAGGAAAGCCGCGTAGCGGCGGTTTTGCGAATAATGCAATGCGGGTACTTATCCTGGGATGTCCGATAAACTTTGCTGTTTTTGAACCTACACGATTAAAAAGGGATTCCTATATTGCCAAGTGGCTGTCAAGCCCTCACTCGAAAGAGGATTGCAAGGGAAGGCAAAAGGTTGGTTGCGGTTACCCACCTAGCTATGCTAGGAGTCAAAGGGCAAAGGGCGGCATTTCGGGGAATAATATACGTAAGATTAACAGCCTTGCAGGCATATGTCTGCAGGGCTGTTTTGCCCTTTTACACACTTTTTGATAAGATACAAATCTAATGGTAAAGGGGAGCTTTGATGCGTAAAAAAGATTATCATAAAATACCGGGACGTCTGAAAATATTATATAGGCTGCTGTATATAGGAATTTTCCTTGTCATGATAGAGTTAATTTTCTTACTATCAGGGTCCGGAAATACCCAGAAAGGGGAGAACAACGCAGAACATGAACAAATAGAGAATTTGATTCTGATTCATTCTGATACTTCTCCGGAGGGAGAAGAACAGGTGGAGATAGAAGTACCTAAGAATAGTCCTTTGCTACAGTTGTCAGATAGTCCTGAAATTCGTGTGGTTATAAAAAATAGCGATTTCTCAGACATCTTTCATGATACTGTGGAGGTGACTTGTGCCGGTGAGTTTGTTCTTTCAGATGAAAGTAGCGGGGCAAAAATCGCTTATGAAGCCGGGGAACGATTGGAGATTACATCGGCTAGTCCTTGTTTTTTGAATGGGGATGTGATTCAGATTATTCCAAGACAAGAACAACTGCTTCAGGTGTCCGGTATCCAAAGGCATTATGGGATACCCTGTTATCGGGGATGCTTGGAAGTGCGTCGGACAGATCGTGGGCTGGTACTGATTAACCAGCTGCCTTTTGAAGAATATCTGTACAGTTGTGTACCCAGCGAGATGCCCTCCAGTTATCCCATGGAAGCACTTAAGGCCCAGGCCATCAGTGCCCGTACCTATGCTTTTCGTTTTTTACTTTCACCGGGATATCCGGAGTATGAGGCTCATTTGGACGATAGTACTACCTATCAGGTGTATAATAATATTAAGGAACAGGATAGCACCAATCAGGCAGTGGATGAGACCAGAGGACAGATTCTTTTTACTTCTGCAGGGGAACTGACGGAGAGTTATTACTATTCTACCTCCTGTGGTGTGGGTGCAGATGGTGATATTTGGGGAAATGAAGACTATCCCCGTTATTTAGATGCAAAATTGTTAAATGCTCATGCTATGGAGGAGTATTTAGAAGAATGCAAAAGTCCATTAGTGGCGATAGGAGGGACAGACTTTTCGGATGAAAAGCAGTTTGAAGCATTTATTACATGTGTGCAAGAGTCGGATTTTGAATCACGGGAAAATTGGTACCGCTGGAAATATCAGGTGGAAGACATTGATATGGAGGAGTTGCATCGTCAATTGAAGAGATGTAGCGGCAAAAGTAAATGGAGTGTGCAGGTACTGAAGGAGGGATGTTTTACCACCGGTGAGGTAAAACCGTTTACATGTGTGGAACGGATGGTTATCAGTGAAAGAGGCCGGGGAGGCAATGTACAGGCTATGATTCTTTATACAGATTCAGGAGTATATCAGGTGCAGGGCGGACAAAATATACGTGAGTTGTTATTAAATGATAATAATCATTTTCAATTGGTGGATGGCAGTACCACTACCTTGTCCAATATGCTGCCCAGTTCCTTTTTTATACTGGATACTGGAAAAGTAGACGGTAATGTGGTAGGATATACCATAGTGGGCGGAGGTCTGGGCCATGGAGTAGGTATGAGTCAGAATGGTGCTAAAAATATGGCCTATGCAGGATACACGGCACAGGAAATCCTAACTTTTTTTTATAATGATTGTTTGATATATGCAGGAGGCTGATTGTTTGAAAGGCTTTGATGAATTAAGAGAAAAATATACAGAATTTTTATATAAAGATTTTCATTTAACCAGAGAGGGAGACAGTTATCGTATTGTTTATGATTTTGAAATTCCGGGTCTTAGCGAGTTTCACCCCACATGGCAGTTACCGGTTTTTAAGGAGGTGGATGAAACCATTCTGCGTCAGCTGGTATTTCAGCTGGGTATGGTGGAGACCATCAGCTATTATAAATGTACCTGCCCCAAGAAGGTGCGGGTACTGTGTGGCGGCTTTACAAAGGAGCAGCTGAAATGGTGGCAGAAATTATATTACCATGGACTGGGCGAGTTCATGTACATAAATGATATTTCAGTATCCCAGGAGGAATTGGTAGAGATTTGCTGTGAGCAGCCATATCCCGGTGTGCTCCATGATGAGGCTTCCTATGAGGGATGCCTGGTACCGGTGGGCGGTGGTAAGGATTCGGTGGTGTCCTTGTGCTTATTGCAGGACTATGGAGTGACCACTTATCATATTAATTATGGTAGTGCTATCAAAGAGGTCATTGATGCCTATGAGGAGAAACAGGGGGATTATTATGCCAAGCGTACCCTCTGTCCCAATATGCTGAAGCTGAATAGTGAAGGCTATCTCAACGGCCATACGCCTTTTTCTGCCATTGTAGCCTTTTCTACAGTAATCGCAGCGTACCTGAGCGGTAAGAAATATATTGCCCTGTCCAATGAGACCAGTGCCAATGAGTCTACTGTAAAGGATTCCTTTGTGAATCATCAATATTCCAAGAGCCTGGAATTTGAGCGGGATTTCATAGCATATTTCAAACAGGTGACAGATTCGGATATTCATTATTTCAGTTTGCTTCGTCCCTGGGCGGAGATACAGATTGCCCGGGAGTTTGCTAAGTATCCCCGATATCATGAGATTTTCCGTAGCTGTAATAAAGGCAGCAAGCAGGGCATCTGGTGTTGTGATTGTCCCAAGTGCCTCTTTGTATATATTATTTTGACCCCTTTCCTGAAGCAGGAGCGCTTGGTAGAGATATTTGGTGAGAAACTACTGGATAAAGAGTCTCTGGATAAGGATTTTCGGGAGCTTACAGGTATTTTGGAGAATAAACCCTTTGAGTGCGTAGGTACCCGTAGCGAGGTATTGGCTTCCTTGCGTTATTTTATAGAACAGGGAGGAAAGAGTCTGCTGACAGAACGTTATGAAGCGCAGATTATGGCTATGGCACAGCCCTTGGCACCTATGCTGGAGGGATTTGAAGATGAGCATAATTTGCCGGAAGAGTTTGTAGTAATGATGAAGGGAAGAAATTGATTTGTCGAAGGTGATTGATAAATTCCAAAACAAAAATATTTTGATATGGGGCTATGGACGGGAAGGAAAGTCCACGGAGGCTTTTTTCAAGGAATTATGTCCCGGTGCGAAAATTACCATATTTGAGGGTAAGAGAGAGAATATCCGGGAAGAGGACTATGATTATATCATTAAAAGTCCCGGCATCCGTATGGACGAGGAGCATCCGAAATTTACTTCTCAGACAGAGATTTTCTTAGAGGAGTATAGAGATAGGGTCATAGGTATCACCGGAACCAAGGGTAAGAGTACTACCTCCTCTATGCTGTATCAGGTACTGCAGGAAAATAGCGGTAAAAAGGTGATTCTCATGGGCAATATCGGGTTGCCCTGTTTGGATTATTTTGGACAGATGGACGAGAATACCATTGTGGTGTTTGAGATGTCCTGTCATCAGCTGGCTCATACTAAGGTATCCCCTCATGTGGCAGTGTTTTTAAATCTCTATGAGGAGCATTTGGATTATTATGATACTTTAGAGAGATATTTTCAGGCTAAAAGTAATATCGGAAGATATCAAAAAGAAGGAGACTTCTTTCTGGTAGGAGAGAATGTACCGGAGATTCCCTGTGCAGGTCAGGTGACGGTGCTTCCCTATGATTTTAGTACCCGTTATGAATTGCAGATTCTGGGAGACCATAATCAATACAATGCGGATATTGTATATCGCATTGCTACACAGGTTTATGGCTGTGATGGAGCCAAGGTGCGGGAGAGTATGGCACGGTTCCAAGGCCTGCCTCATCGGTTACAATTTGTGACAGAGGTAAAGGGAGTGCGTTACTATGATGATTCCATCAGTACCATTCCCGAGGCGGCCATTCATGCAGTGCAAAGTATTCCCAAGGTGGGCAGTATTATCATCGGTGGCATGGACCGGGGAGTAGATTATAGGATTTTACAGGAGTTTATGAGAAATACCTCTGCAGTGCGGTTTATTTGTACCTACGAAGCGGGCAAACGGATATGGCAGGCAGTGAAGGATTGCAGTAATGTATATTTGGCAGATGACCTTACCGGGGCGGTGGCACTGGCCGGAGAGCTAACCGGGGAAGGGGAGGCCTGTGTATTGTCACCGGCGGCAGCTTCCTATGGCTACTTTAAGAATTTTGAGGAACGGGGAGATGTGTTCCAGAGTCTGGTGAACGCGTTAGGGACTTGACACAACAGTATCTATATTATATGCTTTAATACGATAGTAGACGAAAGTCTGATCCACGCTTGTTAGGGAAAATATCCCTGACAGGCTTTTTTTTATTTATCCGGATAGTGCCGGCATGTGCGAATGTATAAAGGAAGGAAAGGAGAGTAACACATGATTGTAAAGGATCATAAGGGAAATGAATTGTTGGATGTGTTTTTTGTGGATGAGGAGACTGCACAGCAGAAACATACTCCGGTAACCCATGCGTTGGTAGTTGTAAAGGTAGGAGAAGAATATCTGATGGGGTGGAATCGCTGGCGTCAGTGTTGGGAGATTTTTGGTGGTTGCATAGAGGAAGGGGAAAGCCTGCGACAATGTATCGTGAGGGAAGGATATGAGGAATTGGGGCTGGAAAATGTGGAATATCAATATCTGGGATTAATGTACTATCATATGGCGCCGGGGTATTTTAATCCCCAGTGGCATGAAGAATATGGAGCCTTGTATGGTGTAACCATTCAGGAGACTATGATGGAGGCCATCACGCGGAAGCGTAGCGATAAGGAAGAAATAGAGAAGTTGGCGTTTTACAGTCAAATAACGGGAGAGTCTATTGCGGCTATAGATGAGAAGTTATTGGAATTTTGGAAGTAGAATTTTGATTTTAAGATAAAATATTGAAGTTAATAAATGGAGGTTTTGATATGAATTTTAAATATGTTCGTATTCAAGGAAGAGAATTATCCTATGTTACAAAGCAACCCAAGGGTATTTTTGCTATGTGTTGGAGAAAAATTTACGATGGTGTAATGGAAGAAGCAGATGCGGAATTGTTTAAGAGTATTAATGCATGGTTTGAAGATAATCTTCCTATTCCGGATGTGTGTCAGGGAGGAGACCAACCGGTGATTACTTACTTTAAGGTGGAAAATACAGCACATATGTTGGAAAAGTTGGAGCCGGTGATGGGACTGCTGAATAAATATAATCATCCTTATGATATGGTTTATACTAATTTTGTAGGGGAGATAGTTTATGAGGATGAGTATCAGGTGGCAGTAAAGGTGTGAGAAACTAATTTTAAACAAGTCTTTACATGCTTTTGGGGGAGTGCTACAATGACAAAAACGTGATGTGCGTATTAAATGAAGGAGCAGAGGATATGACAGGGTATAACAGATTGATACGTGAAGCGAGTTTGGCAGACGCAGAAACGATATTGGATATCTATAAAAAATATGTTGAAGAGACATCTATATCCTTTGAGACTCAGGTGCCGTCAGTGGCTGAATTTCGGAACAGAATGAATAACATTATGAATCAGTTTCCCTATTTGGTCTGTGAAATGGATGGTAAAGTGGTGGGGTATGCCTACGCTTCCAAGCATCGGGAACGGGCGGCCTATCAATGGTCGGCAGATTTGTCTATCTATATAGAGGAAACATATCACAGACAGCATATAGCGACCATGCTGTATGACAAACTGATAGATTTATTGAAAATACAGGGCTATTATACAGCTTTTGCAGGTGTCACCAGTCCCAATCCCAATAGCGAGGCCTTTCATGAGGCGTATGGTTTTGAGACAGTGGGTGTGTTCCACAATGTAGGTTACAAGCTGGGCCAGTGGAGAGATGTGAAATGGTACAGCCTGCAGTTGACAGATTATCGGGAGCTGCCGACAGCACCCAGGTCCATTTCGGATATTACGGATGAGGATAAAGAAATTACCCCTTGACATTTTTTGTAAAAAAACTTACTATATTTCATAAGTGAAAAGCGATGAAGGTGTACAGTAGAGAGCATTTTTCTTATAGAGAGAGGAAGTCACCGGCTGAAAGCTTCCTTAAGTTCAGAATGTATCCTGACGGATTGATTTAATCGTTGGTTCTCGAATTTCCCACCGGAGCTGCTTGGAGGAACGTTTATGACCAGTATTTCAAGCCGGGTAGCGCACGTTAAGCGTAAATGAGCGTCTGATATAGTATCAGGAACCAGGGTGGTACCGCGGAGAATTTCGTCCCTTGTAGTTTTACGACTACAAGGGTTTTTCTATTTTTATAAAAGAAAGGAAGATGAGTATGAACGCAAATTTAGAACAGATTAAGCAGGAAATCATTTCCGGCGCAGAGGAATTAAATTCCTCCAAGGAAGTATATGAGTTCAAAAAGAAATTTTTGGATGGTAAGACCGGTAAAATCGGCCTGTTGATGAAAGAAATGAAAAATATTGCCCCTGAGGAGAGAGCTGACTACGGTAAGGGTGTCAATGAGCTGAAGGTATGGGCTTTGGATTATTTGGGCCAGCTGGATACCAAAATAAAAGCAAAGGAATTGCAGGATAAGTATGAGTCTGAGAAGATTGATATTTCCCTGCCCGCAGTGGAATCCGAAGAGGGTAATCTTCATCCCATTACCCTGATTCGTAATCAGCTGATTGATATTTTCGCCGGAATGGGCTTTGAGATTTACGAAGGTACTGAGATTGAGACTGACTATTATAATTTTACAGCATTAAATACTCCTCAGGACCATCCTGCCAGAGACATGCAGGATACCTTTTATCTGTCCCCTGAGTTCTTGCTGAGAACCCAGACTTCCGCAGGACAGATTCATGTTATGGAGAAGCAGCAGCCCCCTATTAAGATTTTATCTCCCGGTAAGGTATTCCGTTCCGATGATGATGCTACCCATTCACCTATGTTTACCCAGATGGAAGGTTTGGTAGTGGACAAGGGTATCACCCTTTGCGACCTGCAGGGTATGTTGGATGAATTTGTAAAGAAGATTTATGGTGAGGGTACCAAAACCAGACTGCGTCCTTCCTATTTCCCTTTCACAGAGCCCTCTGTAGAAGTGGATTGCAGCTGTTTTGAGTGTGGTGGAACCGGTTGTAAGCTTTGTAAAGGAACCGGCTGGATTGAAATTTTGGGTGCAGGCGTAGTAAATAACAAGGTACTGGAGAACTGTGGGATTGATTCCAATGTTTACAGTGGTTTTGCTTTTGGTATCGGTATTGAGCGTACTGCAATGCTGAAGTATGGTATTAATAATATTAAATTATTGTTTGAATCCGACCTTCGTGTATTAAAACAGTTGAACGATTAATGTTAATTGCTCGGAAACTTTGGATGTGCATAATGTT
>JAFUKK010000145.1 GCA_017473665.1 Lachnospiraceae bacterium | reverse complement strand
TCGAAAATAGCCTGTGGATAAATAGCACCTAAATCCGCAATCAAATCGCATGCCAACTCATCCATAATCACAATTTCATCATTCATGGAGCCGATATACGCCAATTTCTTACCCACATTCTGGTCCTCGAATTTGGGCCAGAGAATACCGGGCGTATCTAACAGTTCCAGACTTTTATTTAATCGAATCCATTGCTTTCCTTTGGTAACACCGGGCTTATTACCCGTTTTGGCGCACGCTTTGCCTGCAAAGGAATTGATAAAGGTGGACTTGCCCACATTAGGAATCCCCACCACCATAGCCCTTACAGGACGATTCAAAATCCCCCGTTTGCGGTCTCTTTCAATTTTTTCCTTACATGCCTCCTGCACCACTGCGTTTATAGCCTTGATGCCCATACCGCTACGGGCATTGATTTCCAATACATATATGCCCTTGTCCCGAAAATATTTCATCCACAGCTTATTTACTCCGGGATCGGCTAAATCTGATTTATTCAACAACACAATACGTGATTTATTCTTGCCCAGTTCATCAATATCCGGATTACGACTACTTAAGGGGATACGGGCATCAACCAGTTCAATTACCAGGTCTACCAGCTTAATATCCTCCTGCATCATACGCTTTGCCTTGGTCATATGACCGGGATACCATTGATAATTCATTGTCTTTCTCACTTTCTTTGAAGTAGCATCTTCTATTTTATAAAACCGGCCTTCTCCCGGCCCTGTTTCAGTTTAAACCATGCACGCCCTACAATATCCTCTTCCCCAATGGGACCTATATTAGCAGAACGACTGTCTTCACTATTATTGGGATTATCTCCGATACAAAAATATTCGCCAAATTTCAGCACCAATTGATTCTCACATATTCCACCATCCAGAATCGTCTCACTAACCCAGGGGGACACCTCACCATTTACATATAATACTCCATCAATAATCTGCACCTTGTCGCCTGCAGTTGCCACCACCCGTTTCATATAATAGTGAGAATTCTTATTTCCATTGGGCAAAAAAACAATCACGTCCCCGTCCTTGGGACCAAAAAGAGAGTAACTGAACCGATCTATCAGTACCATCTGGCCGTTTATCAACTCCGGTTCCATGGATACACCCACCATACCGATGCGCATACCAAAAAAATAATTCAGTACACCTGCCAGGAAAAGTGCCACCAGGATTCCGGCCAGCCAACTGAAGATTTCCTTAATAAGTGCTATATTCCATTTTTTCTTACGTCTATAAAAGCTAAGTCCTTTATGTCTTGCCATAATACATTTTCCTCAAATTGGAGTACTCATACTCCCAAAGTCGTGCTAACTCCGCGCTTATCAGTATATCACAAAAAAAACAAATAGAAAAGAACATACTCAAAGGAGTATGTTCTTTCATCAGCATTCTAAAAGTCAATTATTTAACTAACTCTTTTACCTTTGCCTTCTTACCTACACGGTCTCTTAAGTAGTTCAGCTTAGCACGACGTACTTTACCCTTTCTAACTACTTCAATCTTCTCTACGTTAGGGGAATGTAAAGGCCAGGTCTTCTCAACACCTACACCGTTGGAAGTCTTTCTAACAGTGAAGGTCTCTCTGTTGCTACCGCCCTGCTTCTTCAGAACAACGCCCTCGAATACCTGAATTCTTTCACGGTTACCTTCCTTAATCTTACCGTAAACCTTTACGGTATCACCAACTTCAAACTGGTCTACAGTTGCTTTTAACTGTTCTGCTTCGATTTCCTTAATAATATTACTCATCTCATGAGCCTCCTTATAAAAAATTGGATGTTCTTAATACCTATGTAACAGAGGACCATCTCGTTTTCACAACGTTAAAATTATATAACAAAGAATACATAATTGCAAGTATTTTTTATTCTTTTTCTACTTTATAAATAATATCTGAGGATACATATAGGCCCAATTGCTCTACAAGTCCTCGTACCAAGTCATCTTCTGCCGGAATCTGCAGATAGGGGATATATCCCTGTTCCTTCTGCTTGTTTACCGCATAGGCAATCAGAGAGGAAAGATATACTTCCTGTGGGATATCGTCCGTTTCCCGGCCCGGTCTATTGTAAAGTACCGGCATGTCCGGTACTCCTTCAGGCTTTATTTCTATATATGCTACAGGAGTCTCCTCTATATATGCCTGATAACTGATAATATTCCCGCAATTTTTGCTCCTGATATCCTTGTGTTTCACATAAATACTGTCTCTCTGGGTATAGCAGGCATTTCGCAGTTCCGTTACCCTTCCGTTCTCCCATAACTGCAACAAAAGGGGACTTAAATTGTCCTGATTGGTATAACAACAACATACTTCCTCCGGCAGACACGATAATGCCTCACCGGCCCAGGTCTCATCTATCGCCTTCAAATATGCTGTCCTTATATGAGCATCGTACAAAAGCACCTGATTCCCTTTGCGTCTGATAATCTCTGCCCTGCCACGGGAAAGGCTTTCCATCATATGTATATAATTACGTTTTTCCTTGGATAATTCCTTTACCAGTTTCTC
>JAFUKK010000144.1 GCA_017473665.1 Lachnospiraceae bacterium | reverse complement strand
TGTCCAAATGCTCCGGCCTGCTCATATAGTCTACGAAGGCTCCTGCAATGACCTCACCGATTCCCTCAATCTCAGCAAGCTGTGTTACAGTAGCCCTCTGAAGTCGTTCCATATCATCATCAAAATGTCTGCATACCAATTTGGCAGTTGCAACACCTATATTAGCAATTCCCAGGCCATAAATCAACCTGGAAAGGGTAGTTTTTCTGGCTTTATCAATACTTTCTATGAGATTTGCATAGGATTTTTCCCCAAAGCCTTCCATTTCCACAATCTGCTCTTTGTAACGCTCTAATCGAAACAAATCCACATAGGAATGGATAAAACCCTTCTCTATGAATTTCTCTAAAGTAGCCTCAGACAATCCTTCCATATTCAGTGCATCCCGGCTCACAAACAAAGTAAAGGCCTTGATTTTCTTGGCAGTACACTGGTCATTGGTACAGTACAGGGACTGGGCATCATTGATGCTGCGAATCTGAGTAGCACCTCCGCATACCGGACAAGTGGCAGGAATCTCCAGGCTGTCACTTCTGGTTAAATTCTCTGCAATCTGGGGAATAATCATATTTGCTTTGTACACGGTAATACGGTCACCGATGCCCAGCTGTAAGCTCCGCAGGATACTGATATTGTGCACAGAGGCACGACTAACCGTAGTCCCCTCCAGCTCCACCGGTTCAAAAATAGCTACCGGATTGATCAGGCCCGTACGGCTGGCACTCCATTCTATCTCCAAAAGCTGCGTCTCCCGGATTTCATCCGCCCATTTAAAGGCAATGGAATGACGGGGAAACTTGGCCGTGCGTCCCAGGGAAATGCCATAAGCAATATCCTCATAAGCTAGCACCAATCCATCGGAAGGAATATCATAATGACTGATTTTCTCTTCAAAATAACTGATACGTTCTAAAATATTCTCAGAAGTTACCTTGTGATGCTCCACCACTGCAAAGCCCTGCTCTACCAGGAAATCAAACTGAGCAGATAAGGAATTCTGAAAATCCATATCCTGGGCCTTCACCAGGGAAAAGGCATAGAAGCCTACCTTTCTCTGAGCTGTAATCTCATTATTTAACTGGCGTACGGAACCGCTGCACAGATTCCGGGGATTCTTGTATTTCTGGTCCGGGTCCGTAATCTGTTCATTAATCTTTTCAAAATCAGAATAACTAATCACCGCCTCACCACGAAGTACCAATTCTCCGGTAAAAGGGATTCTGGCAGGCAGATTCTGAAAGGTCCGTGCATTGTTGGTCACTACCTCACCGATTTCTCCATTGCCTCTGGTAACTGCCTTGGCAAGCTGTCCATTCTGATAAGTAAGAACTACCGTCAAACCATCCAGCTTCCAGCTTAAGATTCCTTCTTTGCCATTTAACCAGGACTGTAATTCTTCACGACTTTTGGTCTTACCCAAAGAAAGCATGGGGCTCTCATGTGCCTCCTTGGGCAACTCCTCAACCGCCTCATATCCTACTTTCTGGGTAGGGCTGTTTGCCATAACCATACCCGTCTCTTCTTCCAGTGCTACCAGCTCATCATAGAGACGGTCATACTCATAATTGCTCATGATTTCCTCGTCCTGAGCATAGTAAGCCCTGGAAGCCTCGTTTAATCTATCTACTAATTCCTTAATTCTGGCTATTTTGTCCATGCATCCTCCATCAAGGTCTCTTCAGACCACAGCTTTCATACAGGGCAGTAAGCTCCGCTCCTGTAAGTTCCCGGAATTTGCCCGGGGCCAATCCCTTTAGGGTGATATTCAGCACCCGCACCCGCTTCAGGCTCTGTACATGATATCCAAGGGTCTGGCACATCCGGCGAATCTGTCGGTTTAATCCCTGGGTCAATATAATCCGAAAAGTATATTTACCTGTCTGCTCTATCTCACAAGGACGGGTAGTCCGATCCAGTTCCTCCAGATACACACCATCACTCATCTGCTTCAGGAACTGGGGCGTAATCTCCTTACGCACCTTTACCTGGTACTCCTTTTCATGTCCATGTGCTCCCTTCATCATAGCATTGATTAAATCCCCGTCATTGCTCAGAAGTAATAATCCTTCCGAATCCTTATCCAGTCTTCCTGCATAAGTCACTCTCACAGGATAATCAATCAGCTTCATCAACACCTTCTCAGCATGGGCATCCCGCTCCGTACAGATGACGCCGATGGGCTTATAATACGCCAATACGACCTTCTGTTCCTTGCCCTTTAAGGGCTTATTATTTACCAATATGGTGTCCCGGTCACTGACCTGCTGTCCGGCAGTAGCCACCACACCATTGACTTTCACTCTGCCCTGCTCTATCAGCTTGTCCGCATCCCGCCTGGAGCATACACCGCACTGGGCCAAATATTTATTCAGTCTTATTAATTCCATTCTTCTCCCAAGGGCTCCATCTCTTCAAACTTACAGGGACGGGGTACACCCTTTCCTTCCGTCAATCCTTTTTTTGCCAGTCCGTCAGCCACTTCATTAAACCGTACATTGGTATGTGCTGCCACCTTAGTAAATACCAGGCGGACCCGCTTTCCACATTCTCTCATATAGGCTGCGTATTTTTGGGTCAATTCATTCTTACTGCGCCAGGCGCCGGTAACCCATTTCTCCACACCTTCATAATCATAGCGCAGCTCCAGCTGCTGATAACCGTTTAAAATGGCACATTGGGCAGCATACATGGCTCCCAACATCTCTCCGGTCACATTCCTCTGCTGCAGGGACTGTTCATTGTCCCCATTTCCATAGGCAGTATAAATTTCCCCGGAGGGTAAAATAAATACACAGCCAAAGGCATACTTCTTGATGGAATCCTCATAGCTGCCATCCACATAAGCCAGCACATGACCGGGAGCAGGATAATCCGAAACTGTATTCTTGTCAGTGCTCTTGCGGCTTTTACCGATTCCCTGACTGCTATCTGTAGCCAGGCCGACAATCTCCGCCTGCACACAGGTAGGCTCCATCCCCAGATATTCCTGGGCCTGGCTTAAGGTACCA
Source organism: Lachnospiraceae bacterium (assembly GCA_017473665.1). Taxonomy (GTDB): domain Bacteria; phylum Bacillota; class Clostridia; order Lachnospirales; family Lachnospiraceae; genus Acetatifactor. The sequence continues at coordinate 2,176 of JAFUKK010000144.1, read as the reverse complement.
AAGCCCTTGAAATCTGCACCCGGATATCCATCCACTGCCCCTTTGCAGGACTCCCAGTCTGTAAAAACCCCCGTCACTTTTCCTTTTTTTACTGCATAGAACTTCTTTGCCGCCATTCCTGCCTCCGCACACTGCAAATAAAACTTTAACTTATATTATAACAATTTACAAAGCTCTTCGCAACGCCAATCATAAGGAACCGGAATAAAAAAGAGGCTCTGCACCGGTCGTTTCCCGGCCCGTGCAAAGCCTCTTAAGATTTCTATTCTACTTCCACAAATTCTGCGCCTCTGACAATCTCATAAATATCCTCTATGGTATCGGCAAAATAACTCTTGTCAAATTTCATGGCAATCTGCTCACTAAGTGCGCCTGCATCCTTACGCCACTGTGCATCGGATGTAACCAGCTTCAATTTTTCCAGGAATTCCTCCCTGGTGGTATATTGATAACCATTGCGTCCCTCTTCAATAATATCACAAAGACACATATCCTCACGGCAAAGCAAGGGTAATCCGTTGGCTGCCGCCTCTATGTAAGTAAGTCCCTGGGTCTCGCTGGTGGATGCACTGACAAACAAATCTGCCAACTGATAGTATTCCTGCACCTGGGAAGGAGCTACCATACCGGTAAAAATAACCCTACCCTGTAATCCTAATTTGGCTACCAACTGCTCCAAATGGGCCTTATCCGGGCCATCACCCACAATCAAAAAGGTCATTTGAGGATTCTCCTTCAAAGCCTCTGCAAAAAACTCCACCAATTCTCCCAGATTCTTTTCCGTACCCAAACGTCCCAGATTTAATAATACGGAATGGTCTTTCGGTATGCCCAACTCCTGACGCTTCTGCATGCGTTCCTCCTGGGTCAATCGACAGTGATGCTGTTTTAACGAAATACCACTAGGCACCACACGAATGGCATTCTTCATATCATACCCTTCTAAGGATTCCTTTACCTTATTGGTAGGTGCCACCACCACATCAGCACCCTTCAGTCGATTTCTGATAAAGAATCGGACAAATTTTTTACCTATTTTTTCACTGGGAATGACATAGGTCACATACTGCTCATACATGGTATGATAGGTATGTACCAGCGGTGCCCCCGTATGTTTCGCAATACGATTGGCATAATGATAACTAAAAAACTCACACTGACTATGAATCACATCCGGTTTCCACGCAATCAATTCCTCCACCAATGCATTACCATTGGACATGGGCATACGTACATCCGGATATACAATATCCAGGGGAATAGACTTAATATAATACACATTCCCTTCCTTATGATTCTTCATATCCTCAGAAAAAGTGAGTACACGTACATCATGTCCCTTCTTTTCCAATTCTTCCATTAGATTACGAACGGATGTGACCACACCATTGGTAGTCACCGTAAATAAATCTGTTGTAATTAAAACCTTCATATTCTCACCCACTCATTTGTAATATCATATACTACTCACTTATTATAATAGAACACCTATACATATGTCCAACAAAAAAACGGTCAGGATGACATTTTCTGACCGTTTTTGACTATCTTAACATAAGAAACCGATTATTCAGCTGTCCATAATCCGTGGAGGTTACAATAAATATAGGCGGCTACAAAAGCATCGTCTTCCGTCAACAGAAACTCAGCCTCGGGAGCATCCGTATAAGTTAACTGCACCTTCTGACTCCCCTTCCGGGTCTCAATCACAATCCATTCAATGTAATGCGTCTCTACCATAGGATGTGCCACAGCCCCCACCTGTACCAGCACATGATTACCCTCTATGGTCACCACCGGTACATGCTTTTCCGCCGCACCATCGCTGGTACCGGGTATCAGTTCTGTCATCTGTTGTCCGCAACACATCACCGGCACGCCACTGGCCTTTGCATATTCAATGATATTACCACAATGCTCACAAATATAATATTTCATATCCGCCTCCCATAATATGTATGGAGTTTAATCTCTTATCCTTATTATATTGGGCGAGGAAATGGAATAGTACCGATTTCCTCTTCTCTTCATTCCATATTGTCAAGAAGCTCCTGATAGAATCTGGAATAATCTATTCTACCATTTTTGCCAAATCTGATTGCTGAGGAAGGATGGGAATTCATAACCCCTGTCAACAGATAAGGAATATCATACCCCCAAATATTGCCCTTATCCT
>JAFUKK010000143.1 GCA_017473665.1 Lachnospiraceae bacterium | reverse complement strand
CCGCATTGGTAAAAGTCACGATGAGCAGCCGGTCAATATCCACAGGATGGTTTTCATCGCAAATCATGCGGATAATACGTTCCACCAGCACAGCAGTTTTACCACTACCTGCAGCCGCAGACACCAGCACATTACAACCATGTAATTCTATGACCTTCAACTGGTCCGGGGTGTAATTAATTGCCATACTCCTCCATCCCTTTCAACAATTCTTCCTTACTCAAATCCGGCAGTACCCGTTTCTGACAACCGGGCAGACTATTGTCAAAACCACACACCTTCCTGTAGGGACAATAGGTACAAGCCTCCTGACCGCCCATCTCATAGGGATGTAAGCCAATTTCTCCATCCAGAATCTCCCTACCCAGAGCAGCCACCTTGCGGCTCACATAATCACTGATTATCTGCAATTCCTGCTGGCTCATTACCTGGGAACGGGAAGAGAAACTGCCATCCTTTTTCTTTTCCACCGGCACTACCAGAGATTTTTCTCCCATTTCCCGGTCCAGACGGTCCACAATATCCGGCTGACTGTTCACCACACCATTCATACGTAATGCAGACAGAATCTGTTCATTGATTTCCGCCGGGGACAGCTCCACCGGGGACTCTATCGTAGGGTCCTCCACATGGTAGTACAACAGGGCCGCAGGCACCACCTGCTTGTCCGGATGCTCCTGCTTCTCCAGCTCCAATGCCGCATTCATATACACCACCAGCTGCAAGGACAATCCATAATAAAGGGCCGCCAGATCAAACTTCTTATTTCCCGACTTATAATCAATAATCTTTACATATACATGTTCTTCATCTTCCGCTACATCTATCCGGTCAATACGTCCCTGGAGATGCATCCGCTCCTGCTCTGATAGGGCCACATTCACACTGGACAAATGGTCTGCAAAATGGAAGGAATACTCAAACTTCTCCGGCCTAAAGCTACCCTTTTGCAGCTGATTCTGTAAGGTCAATACGGTACGACTCATTACCCGATTCAGCCGGGTAATCACGTAGCGGGTCCGCTCCGAGCTATAGAGAATACTATTGCCATATTCCACAGCCAGCTCCTCCAGCACTTGTTCCATGGTCTCCCGGGCATACTCCTGCGGGAAATCAAACCAGGTATAATCACTATGCTCCAGGGCGCCTGCAAACCGCTCCAAGGCTCCATGATAAAGATTACCCAGATCCACAGCCTCCAGACCGAACTCCTGTCGTTCCTTTAAAGCCAGCCCGTATTTCAGGAAATGATGATAGGCGCAGGCCGCAAAGGTCTCCAATCTGGAAATACTGTTCTCCAGCTTCCACCCGTATAGGGCTCTGGCTACCGCCGCAGACAATCCGATATCCTGATACCGCTTAAAGGCCGCAGCCGCCAGAACCTCACGCTTCGCTGCCAGTTCTCCCCTGCCATAGGCCTCATATACGGTAAAAAAGTCCGGCAATTGATCTTCCTTCAGGCTTCCCTCTGCATATTCCCGCAGTAGTCCTGCCAAATATCCGAGCCCTTCTCCTGCTGTCACAATCTGTTCCAGAATCTGTCTGTTTTCCGGGCACTGCACCGGTACACAAGGAAAAAGCTTCCGCACCACATCTATCAAATAGGCAGGGCGCAATGCCTTACCGTTACTGCCCATCTTGGCATAGGACAGGTATAGCCGTTTGGAGGGCTTAGTCATATTCAAATATAAGTACAAACGCTGAATAAACATCTGCTGTCTGGGCGTGGGCGCAAGCTCCAAAGCGGAAGCCTGTAAAAATTCCCGATCCATATCCGAAATAATACCACCCTTGGAGGCATTCTTGGGAATATTGCCATCATTGACCCCCAGGAAAAACAATACCTTCACCTGTTTCAGTCTGGTGCGCTCCATATCCCCCACCACAACACGGTCCACATTCTGGGGAATGGTCCCTACCTGGATCTCTCCAAAGCCTGCCTCCAAAATCTCTGCAAACTCCTGTAAGGTAATCTCTTCCTCACCCAACAGTTCATAAATCTGATTCAGCAAATCCACTACCAAACGATAGATTTGGGCATATTCTCTGGCTCTGGACAGCTCTCCTGTCTCCTCAAAATCCTTGGAAAAGCCTGCCAGCTTCTGCTGTACCTGATGTTCTGTCAAAAATTCATAGAGGCACTCCACATAGTCCTTAGCCAGGGCCTTGGACCCTTTGGGTAATTTCTCTACCTGTGCCATAAACCTGCTACGGGTATCATTCAACTGCTCAAGATATTCTTCCTCTTCCCCCATTTCAGGCGTTTTGGCAGTAAAAAGGCGACTCCACCTGCGATACCCCCGCAGGCCCAGCTGCAGCACATAATTTTCCAATGCATCCACCTGCTCTCTGGGAATGTCCGTCATCCCGCAGCGAAGGAAATGAAACACACTGTCGTAAGAAAAATCCTTCAAAAACAGCTGCAATGCACTTTTGATATATTCAATCATGGGATTCAAGGTCAAGCCCCTGGTACGGTCCAGGTAAAGAGGAATCTGAAGCTGGGAAAGCTCCGTCTCCACATAGGGAGCATAGCCCTGCAAATCCCCTGTAACCACCGCAATATCCCGATAGTTCAGCCCTTCCTCCTGAACCAGTCGGCGAATATACAGACCACATTGGCGCACTTCCTCACGAAGAGTTGTAGCCTCGTACAGCTGTATCCCATCCGTTTCCTGCTCATAGGGCTCCACCTGATAGCGGAACATATGACTCTCCAGATGCTGTAATGCAGGAGACTGAACAAAGCGATGCCGACTGTTGTAAACCACTTCACAGTTACCTGCAGGAGCTTGTCTTTCATCATCTTCCATCCCCGGGCACACCTTCTTTGCACCTTCCGGCAACAAAAATACATCCCGTGCTCTATCCACTCCCGCGTCCTTGGCCAAGCGGCTTAAATCCGCCACCGTTTTCTTAGACAGATAGAATAATTGCTGCTCACTGCCCAGTTCATAAGGGTTATCCCCTGCCCCCAGGGTCAGGGTCACAATCACCTGCTCAGCCAAAGTCATTAATTCCTGTATTACACGATTTTGAATGGGTGTAAAACCGGTAAAGCCATCAAATACAATGACACTTCCGGCGATAAGCTTGGAATCTGCCAGACTACGGCGCAACACATCCAGCTTCTCCTCAGTGGTAATAAATTTACCTTGAATATACTCTGTAAAGCCACGATACAGCCGCTCCAAATCCTTCAGTTTCTGTACCAACGCTCCCCGCTTTGCCGCAAAGTCAATAAGCTGCTGCATATCTCCCACACCAATGCCATACTGCATAAACTCGGAAATAGCGCTCTTCACCTCATGAATATAGCCCTGTTTATGGAGCAGACCGCCCAGACAGGGCAGCTGCTCCCTCATGCCTGAGGCCACCTTTTGAAGCACCAGACTCTTCCCTGTATCGTCCAATACCGGAATATCCTCTTTCCCTACCTCCTCCAGCACCCGATGGGTCAATCTGCCAAAGCTCAGTACATCAATGTTCATAATGCCTCCCCGGCTATGGAGCTCCACCAACTCCTTCTGGGTCTGCATGGTAAACTGGTCCGGTACAATAATCAGGAAATTTACATCCTTCCGTTCCTTGGAACGCTCTATGATTTCTCTATACAATTGTCTGCTTTTGCCCACACCCGAGGGCCCAAAGTAAAATTGTAAGCTCATTGGTCATCCTCTTATTTCAAAATCAATTCCACCGGGCAATGGTCGGAGCCCAGTATCTGTGTATGAATTGCCGCGTCCTGCAGCCGTCCTTCCAAGCTCTTGGACGTCACAAAATAGTCGATACGCCAACCCGCATTCTTGCTACGGGCCTGGAACATATAGGACCACCAGGAATACACATCCCTGGTATCGGGATAGAAATAACGGAAGGTATCGATAAAGCCACTTTCCAATACCTTAGTAAAGCAAGCTCTCTCCTCATCCGTAAAACCTGCATTATGATGATTGGTCTTGGGATTTTTTAAGTCAATCTCCTGATGGGCCACATTCAGATCCCCGCAATAAATAACGGGCTTCTTCTCATCTAACTTCTTAATATACTCCAAAAAAGCAGCCTCCCACTGCTGGCGGTAATCCAGCCTGGTCAGCTCCCGCTGGGAATTGGGCACATATACCGTAATCACATAGTAATCCTCAAACTCTGCAGTAATCACACGGCCCTCATGGTCATGCTCCTCCACACCGATGCCGTAGGTCACGGAAATGGGTTCCTTTTTGGTAAATAATGCTGTACCGGAATAGCCCTTCTTTTCCGCATAATTCCAATACTGATAATAGCCGGGCAACTCCAAATCGTGCTGACCGGCTTGCAGCTTAGTCTCCTGTAGGCAGAAGATGTCTGCATCCATCTCATTAAAATAATCCATAAAGCCCTTTTGCAAGCAGGCTCTTAATCCATTTACATTCCAAGAAATCAATTTCATAGTCATATCCACCTTTCCTACTATAGCTTACCACAAAACAATTGTTTTTTCCATAACTGCTGCCAATGCTCAATTGCAAATATTCCGGGATGTGGTAAGATAGACATAGGATTGACTTGGGGATGGAATAGCACACAGTCCCGGAGGTAGCTAAGGATGTATTTGTTTCAGGCACGCTCTCGCTACGTGAAAAGCGTTGCGTTACTAGGCTCGTGCGTATCTTCGATACACATACCTCGCCAAGTAACGACGTTTTTCAAGTACCTGAAACAAACACATCCTTAGTTACCTCCTTACCTTCTTACAATGACCAAACCATCCCCAAGTCGCTTCCTATATCAGATTATTACATCCCGGAATATAAGGAGGACGATGTTTATGAAGGAACAATTATATACTATTCCATTAAATGATGCGGTGAATGCCAACGATGAGTGCCCTTTTTGCTTTATTGAGAGGAGTATTGAGCAGGATCAGATTGATTTTGTGCTGGGCTCCGGTGCATCCTATATGGAGGCTGATATCCGGGATATGACAGACAAAGCCGGATTTTGTCGCAATCATTTTCAGAAGATGTTTGATTATGGTAATACGTTGGGAAATGCCTGGATCTTAAAGACTCATTATAAGCAGATGATACGTGAAATGAAAAATGAGTTTAAGGCGTTTAAACCGGGGAAGGTTTCCTTCAAAGAACGGCTGATGGGCAGTGAAGGCGGAGAAAATTCCATCGTCAATTGGACTCGTCAAAAAAAAGAATCCTGTTATATCTGTAAAAACAATCAGGAGACCTACGCCCGTTATCTGGATACCTTCTTTTATCTGTTACGTCAGGACCCGGAGTTTGTGTCCAAGATAAAAAACGGCAAGGGATTTTGTATCACTCATTTCGGTGATTTGTGCCAGGCAGCCGCCTCTAAACTCAGCGAAAAAGAACAGAAAGAATTTTACGATATGATGTTCCCGTTAATGGAAAGCAATATGGAGCGTTTATTTGAAGATGTGTCCTGGATGGTGGAGAAATTCGACTACGTAAATAAGGACGCAGATTGGAAAAACTCCCGTGATGCCATCCAACGTGGCATGCAAAAGCTAAAAGGGGGCTATCCTGCTGATGGTCCTTACAAAAAGGATTTATAAAATTTAGCCACTTTAGAGCGCCCCCATCGGAGAGTCTAAAGTGGCTAAATATTAATCACTCTTTATTCGTTTCTTATTAAGGGCATAAAAATATACCATGCAACCCAACAGCATTGCCAGACTGATTATCTCCGCAGCTTTCCAATACCACATTCCTACATACCGGACATGTACCGTGCCGTCATACCCCTCTTCCAAAAGGACCCTTACATGCGCTTTGGTTCCGGAAACCACT
>JAFUKK010000142.1 GCA_017473665.1 Lachnospiraceae bacterium | reverse complement strand
TAAAAATGACGAGAATGGTAGTCCTGTATCTGTAGAAGATATGTTGGCAAAGTTGGCTCAGGATGCAAATGATCCGGATGCATTTCCTATGTTTGATGCCAACGATATGAATCCCAGCTTTACTGCGAATGGTCGTTTCTACGATGGTACCACCATTACATTTGATTCAAATACCGGTAAGTTTGCAGGTATTGGCGGATCCATTACACAGACCACTATTACAGCAGGTTTTTCAGCAATGGGCGGTAATTTCTCCGATATCGAGATTGATTTTTCCGAGTGCTCCATGTTTGATAACAAGGAGACTTCTACCATCGGCGCTACCAGTGGTGATGCAGATGGTCTGGGTGCCGGTAGAAGACTGGGCGATATGATTGGTGTTTCTATTCAGAACAACGGTATGATTTATGCCAGCTACGATAATGGTATGACCAAGTTGTTGGGACAGATTGCCACTGCTGAATTTGCTAATGTTTCCGGTTTGGAGAAGAAGGGCGACAACCTGTATTCTGCAACTATGAACTCCGGTGATTTTGATGGAATCGGTACCGATTTAACATCCAATGGCGGATATATGTCCACCGGCCAGTTGGAAATGAGTAATGTAGATTTGTCTTCTGAGTTTACAGAGATGATTACCACCCAGAGAGGTTTCCAGGCAAACAGCCGAATCATTACTGTATCTGATACTTTGTTGGAAGAGTTGACCAATCTGAAGAGATAATTTGAGAAATGCTACATAAAAGGGGCGGAAGTATTTCCGTCCCTTATGTAGCATATTTTGGTAAAAGGTTTTTTGAAATAAATTAACAAAAGGAAATGGTAAAAGGGGGAAGGAAGATGATTGAAGTAACCAAATTAAATGGTGTTAAAATCCTTATAAATCCGCACTTGCTGGAGGTGGTGGAAGAAACTCCGGATACTGTGTTGACTCTTACCACGGGACGAAAAATAATTGTAAAAGAAAGTAGACAAGACATCAAAAATTTAGTAAAATTGTATAGAAAGGATATTCTTGCAGAATAATTCTAAAAATTGCGGAATGTTGGGTGATTTTAGTGGATTTAGGATCTTTATTGGGAATTGTTCTTTGCTTAGTGATGCTGGCATTTGGTCTTATTTCATCTGCAGGTTTAGCAGGCGTTGGAAATTATTGGGATGTGGCATCAGCCATCATTACTTTCGGCGGTGCTTTCTCCAGTACTTTGACATGTTTTTCGCTGCAGGATTACATATTAGGTTTGAAAAGCTTTACATTGATTTTTAAGACCTCTGCATCCAATACCAAAGAAATGATTACCAAAATCATCGATTTATCTAATATGGCACGAAAAGAGGGCCTTTTGTCTCTGGAAGAAGCAGTGGCTGAGTTAGATGAGCCATTCCTGAAAAAGGGAGTTTTGCTGATAGTAGACGGTACAGACCCTGATTTAGTGCGTGCAATTATGGAAACAGAGTTGGTGAGCATCGAAGCCCGCCACAAGAAATACATCGGTTTTTGGGATACTTTGGGTTCCATGGGACCTGCTTGGGGTATGATTGGTACTCTGATTGGTTTGGTAGATATGCTTAACAACATGTCTGATCCCGGTGCTATCGGTCCTGCGATGGCGGTTGCGTTGATTACCACTTTGTACGGTTCCTTGCTTGCAAACTGGATATGTATTCCGGTTTCTACCAAGCTGAAATATGACAATGATATTGAGATGACACAAAAGGAAGTTATGATTGAGGGCCTTTTGTCTATCCAGGCAGGAGAGAATCCCCGAGTAATTGAGGAGAAGTTGAAGTCCTTCCTGGCACCTAAGGATAGACATACCGAGACGGATGAAGAAGCAGGAGGTGAGATCTAGGGATGGCAAAAAAGAAGGAAGATACACCGCCCCCCGGGTCACCTGCATGGATGGCTACCTTCAGTGATTTGATGAACCTGCTGCTGTGTTTCTTTGTACTTCTCTTTTCTATGTCTACAGTGGATGAGGCCAAGTATAACGAATTAGTTGCAGCTATGAACAATACCTTCAGTATTTTCAACGCAGGTGCCACTTCTATCGGTGAGGGTATCCTGATTAGTAACGGTGTGAGCCAGCTGAATGAACTGGATAAGTATATTAACAGTACCGGCAAATTAGATGACGGAGATATACGCGAGGAACAGACAGAGCATTTTCAGGGTAGTACTCAGGAACAACTGGAGCAGTACGAGGAGCAGATGGAGACTCTGAACTTACAGGCCAATGAGGAAATGGCAGAGGCTATTGAAGAGATTGTGGCAGAAAATAATATGTATGACCAGATTGAGATAGGCTTTACCGCACAATATGTACAGTTGACCATGAAGGGTGCGCTTTTGTTTGATTCCGGTAGCGCTGATTTAAAACCTGAATCGATGGAAGTACTGGAGAAAGTATCAATTATTTTGGAAAGGTATTCCCAAGGAGAAGTGGAGATTGCGGGACATACGGATAATGTTCCCATCAGTAGCTCCAAGTTTGCGGACAATGAAGAGCTTAGTAGTGCCCGTGCATTGTCAGTGTTTTATTACTTAATTGAAAATTCCGGCCTGGACCCTGTAGAACTGAAACATTCCGGCATGGGACAGAGATTACCCATTGCGGATAATTCT
>JAFUKK010000141.1 GCA_017473665.1 Lachnospiraceae bacterium | reverse complement strand
TTGGACATCTCTTTAGCAGTATCCTGTATGGTATCCAACACCTCGCCCTTATATTCGTCCAACACCTCATCATAAATACCCTTAGAAATATCCAGTATGCCCTGCTGGAACTCATCCTGAAAACCATCCTGGATAGCTGCCGGTGGTTGCACAGGCGTGTAGTTCTCCACTACATTATTTAAATGTTCATTGCTGGGAGGCTTTATCTCATCCGCTGACTGAAAAACATCTATCCAGGGATTATCCTCTTCTTCCTCTTCAACACTTGCTTCTTCCTCCGGTATTACCTCAATATCAGAAGATTCCTGTATAGATTCATGCGTAGGTTTCTGAGGCGGTTGCGGAACAACGCTTTCCTGTGTGCTTTCACTGGCTACACTGCTTTCTTCAGCCTCGCTGCTTTTACTTGCCTCACTACTCTCGGTAGCTTCGCTGCTTTCACTTGCCTCACTACTCTCAGTAGCCTCGCTGCCTTCACTTGCCTCACTACTCTCAGTAGACTCGCTGCTTTCACTTGCCTCGCTACTCTCGGTAGACTCGCTACTTTCAGTCGCCTCACTACTCTCGGTAGACTCGCTGCTTTCACTTGCCTCACTACTCTCGGTAGCTTCGCTGCTTTCACTTGTGTCAGTGCTCTCGACAGACTCACCGTTTTCACTTGCTCCGGTACTCTCGGTAGACTCACCGCTTTCACTTGCCCCGGTACTCTCCGTAGACTCGCTACTTTCACTTGCCCCGGTGCTCTCCGTAGACTCGCTACTTTCGCTTGCCCCGGTACTCTCGGTGGACTCGCTGCTTTCACTTGCTTCAGTACTTTCCGTAGCGCCGGTACTTTCTGTGGTCTCAGTATTGGAGCCGGGAGCCATGGTAATAATAGCTGCATATACCACATTCTTAGGTATTCTGTCTTCATAAGCTGCTTGTACCGTAATCAAAAACGCCAATGCCGTTATGACGGCGATTATTCTATATAGTGTTCTCTTCATAGCTTAATCCTCCGTCACTTCATATTCCATTTGTTCCAGATACCATGCAATGTAAGCGCAAATATTCTCATCCGCTCCTGCCGCTACCGCATCATTAAAATACTCCTTGGCTGCCTCAAAATCATTTTGGGCATATGCCACTGCTCCCAGATAATACAGTATGGAAGGACTCTTGGTATCCAGATTATAGGCATGTAACAAATAGTAATTTGCAGCATTATATTTTTTCTGTTCAAACTGGGTCACACCTGCCCAAAACTGTACATATTTCCATGTACTATGTTCCTCAGCCGCCTGAAGATACAAATCGTACAACTGCTGGGTGTGATCCTGGGTGCGGTCTTCCCTATAAATCCGTTCCAACAGCGCATAACTGATTCTGTCTTTCTTATTTTGAATCTTATTATATTCCTCCATGGCAGCTGCCGTATCTCCAAAAGACAGCTTATAAATGGCAGTTAATACGTGGGTTCCATCGCTTTCCCCGTACTGTTCTTTAATATCTTCCACATAGCTGGATGCCTGTGAATATTCTCCATTCGACAGACACTCTACTGCCAAAGAGAATTTTTCATTGTACTCCACCAAGCCACCCTCTCCGGCAGTCATGCCGATACGTACCGTAAATATCAGCAACAATGCCACGCCTGCCACTGAAATAATATTCATTACCTTCTTAGGAATAAATTTTCTTCCCAGTGCCTTCACCAACACGAGAATCACACAGCCAAACATTACTGTCAATGCCCAGCCCAAGCTACCGCCGTACACCTTCATCTGCACCAGTGCGGCTATAAATAAGAGCGTATATAAAATATATAACATTTACCTACCTCCCTAATGCGCGTTTTAATGCACTCTTCAAACGCCCGTTATGAATTGCTACACCGTACCAGTCAAATCCATGGTCTGTCTCCGGCAATAAGGATTCTGTCATCAAACAAGCCTCGTACGCTTCCTCATACCTTTCAAGGGCATCATAACAGGTGGCTAAGGTATACCATACTGTAGCGGAGTTGCCTTCTACCTTTATAGATGCCTTATATGCCTCCACTGCTGCCTCATACTCTCTGGCCCCCTGGCAAATAGCTCCCTTTAAATAAAGAGCCTGGGACAATTCTCCCTGTGCTCCCAGCACAGCATTTATTCTCTCCAACGCTTCCTGATAGGACTTCTTGTTAAAGCACAAATATACTGCTTCAATGTAATCATAAAATAACTGATTGGACTGTACTACTTCCATCTGTGCCTCATCCAGTTTGTGATAGATACCATACTGATAACCGGTCCATGTGCTGTTATCATTTAAAGTCAAATACTGTAGCATGGAAAACAGTGCCACTTCAGCTGCATGCTTCTCTTCACCCTGGGACTGCTCCATTACCTCACAGATACGGATAGAATATTCCAATGCTTTGTCCCTGTCCTTGGATTTTAAGTATGCCATTGCGCAATAGGTCAATGCCTGAATATTATCCGGCTCCATCTGTAACAGCTTCTCTGTCATTTCACGGCATTTGTCTGCCTGTCCCAAATGGTTATAACACTGGGCTGCCATATTCACGGCATCCACATTATCCCGGGTCTTTAGTACATCCTCCAAATAAGTAAGTGCCGTGGTATAATCCTTCATATTCATAATCCATTGTGCCACTGCCACTTTACACTGAATCCGGTCACTCTCTGTAACTCCGGAACTACTTGCAAATAATTTCTCATAACGGATAGCTGCCTGCACGGTTCTGCCGTAATGGGGTGCATTATCTCCCTTCAAAGCATTTCCGTATACCACGGCCATTCGCTGCAGGAACATATTCTCAGGAAGGCTTTCGGCATAATCCAACATCTGATTTACTCTATCCTGGGTCACTTCACCTGTCTTACCGGTCTCTGCCAGATTCTGCAATACATCTCTGGATATCTGTGCCTTTTTGTATTCCGCGATTACCTCCAGCAATTCCTCCTTGCTCTCAGTCACATCCGCAATGGCAATGGTGTTATTTTGAAAATAATTATTGGCAATCATTAGGCTCATGATGTCCTTTTTGATAGCAGTGGTCCGGGCAATCCGCTTCTGCAATTCCTCCGGTGCCAGTCCCGCATCCGGTCTCACATTATGTAAAATCCCTCCATCTGCTTTGATAGCCATCATATCCAGGTATTTAATGGCAAGGTCCATATTTACTGCGTCATACAGCAGATAGTTCTCCATAGCCTCTAAGTCACCGGTTTTTTCCCAATAAAGTACACACAGCTGTAAATCTTCCTTACTGTTCACCAGCTGCTTAAGTCTCTCCACGTCCACTTCCTGGTTGAATACAAACTGCCACATATCCATCCTGTTCAAGGCGCGCTCATAAAAGGTAATGGCAAATTCCAAATTCTCATTGAACAGTGCCAAATCACCTTGCAATAAATCCTCTTGCAAATCGCCTACCACCACATCCAGTGTATCAGTAGAAGACTTCTGTACCCCACATGCTACCAGTGCTATTACAATAACTACCACAAAGGGAACGTTACGGTAAATCACAGAATATTCCTTACGTTGCCAATTATCTGTAACCTTTCTGGCATATACCAAAATACCGTAAATCACCAGGGTATCTACAATCGTACTCACCAGAATCATCACCAAATTGGTCAAGAATGCTGCTTCCATCAATCCGGTACATAACTCCAGTAATTTCTGTACCAACAACTGTGCCAGGGCATAACCTCCCCACATCAGCATTACCAAAAGCATTTGCAACGGCTTTCTAAGCCCATTGAGCGCTGCCATAGCCAGGAAAAACAAGCTAAGCAGAACTAATACGGCATATATCACCGGCATCAACCAGACATGATCAAAAGTATAGGTGGTCAGCTTGGGGAATAGTACTTGCCGCCCCAACTCCATAATGATCATTGCCCAAAAGAATGTAAGCATACAGGAAATATAATCCCACAACTTGGTCATCCCCATGAAGCCCAGCGCCAGATATATCATAGCCACTGCCACACTACCGCCCAGCACATTACAAAATCCATAGGCAAAGTCCGATAAGCTTCTTTCTGTCATTGTCAGTATCACAGTGTGCAAAATATAAGGAAGTGCACCGGCAGTCAACAATCCGCCGAATAAAAATGCCCTTCCCAAAGCATCATTTTGTTTTGTAAATTTCATGGTAACCTCCAAATTTACATATTTTTTATAATTATACTATATTTTCATCTATATATCCACAATTATGCGACAGTTTTCTACAAACTTTGTGTTACTAATACAAAGCAAATACTTGCCATTCTCATACAGATTAGAACTAAAAACCGGCATGCAAAAGCATGCCGGTTTTTATCAGTCTATACCGATGTACCAAATAAAACCTCTCTGAATAATTGGGCAGTTTTTTCATCACCCAATGCTTTTTTAAATACATCCGTTGACGGACCACCATTTTGCAATAATCCATCCACATATACAGCAGCTTTGGTCCGCTTGGCATCCGCATCCACAGCGGCCATCCTCGGATTGGTTTCCAGGTAGGCTGCCAAATGCATCCCTGCCAATATATCAAACCGGTGGGTCTGCTGTTTCTTGCCCTTTTTAGACACACTCTCCGCCAATTTAATGGAATCATACCAGTGTTCACCCAAATCATGGTCCGGGAGGTCCCCATTCTGCTCCTTCACCTGTGCCAGCCCGGATAAATCACATGCTCCTAACAAAGTATCATATAATTCTACAATCAGGGTGTCATTGCCCATGGCATGTACCCGGTCATAGGAATACAGAGGCAAATCCTTCTTGGTAGGATTGATAATCAGGGTATCCATCTGCATCAATCCAAAAAATCCCTTGGCACTCATGGCTGAAACATGTCCCAATCCCTCTGCTTCAAAGGCCCGGATGGTAAACTTCATGTCACTGACCTTCATTTGCTTCCACTGTCCCACTTCCTTTTCCTTCAGAGGAAAACG
>JAFUKK010000140.1 GCA_017473665.1 Lachnospiraceae bacterium | reverse complement strand
TACCTCCGTTTTTAAATACAAGCCCCAGCCCCAGTGCCGTCAAACCACCACCGGCCAAAGCCGCCAGAAAGGGGTCTGCTGTCACAGCCCCAAAGGAAGCAAACAAATTCATCAGACAGGATGCCAGTACCGTACAATATACTGTGGAACAAATAAACTTCAAGCCAAACTTCCATGCTCCTGCTATCAACAGGGGGATATTCAAACAAAGCAACAGCGTTCCTGTCTCTATCCCGGTGACTCGATGCAAAATAATGGAGATACCGGAAACCCCTCCGGGGGCCAGGGAATTAGGATCCAGGAACAAACTGATAGCTGACGCATAACAAACGGCACCAACCGTCATTAATAGTATCTTTTTGATTCTGCTTCGATTCAAATACATCTCCTACCCTTTCTTTCCAATCCAATCTCTAAATCGTTCTATGCCAAAACGAGAGCACCTTGCCTGCGTGCTCTCGTAAAAATCTAAATATTGGTACGCACTACCTTAGGCTTATAGCCCTCTTTCTCCAATGCGTCTATAATCTGCTGCTTATGATCAGTTCCGAAGGCCTCCAGAGTAATCCGAAGCTCCACTGCTGCATTACGATTGATGGATACAAACTGATTATGTTCCAGTTTAATAACATTGCCATTGACCCCTGCAATAAGTCCGGATACTCTGTGTAATTCTCCCGGCTTATCAGGAAGCAGTACGGATACCGTAAAAATACGGTCTCGCATAATAAGTCCCTGCTGTACTACGGAAGACATAGTAATCACATCCATATTTCCGCCACTTAAGATGGAAACAATCTTCTTATCCTTTACATCCAGATGCTTGATGGCAGCCACTGCCAATAGGCCGGAATTTTCCACTACCATTTTGTGATTCTCCACCATATCCAGGAATGCTACTACCAGCTCCTCATCAGCAATGGTAATGATATCATCCAGATTCTGCTGAATGTAGGGGAATATCTTACTACCGGGAGTCTTCACCGCAGTACCGTCTGCAATGGTGCTGACTCCGGACAAAGTGGTCACCTTGCCGCTTCTTAAGGACTCCTGCATACAATTAGCTCCTGCAGGCTCCACACCAATTACCTTAATCTTAGGATTTAAAAGCTTTGCCAGGGTAGATACACCGGTGGCTAATCCGCCTCCCCCGATGGGAACCAGAATATAATCCACCAAAGGCAGCTCCTTTACAATTTCCATGGCAATCGTTCCCTGACCGGTAGCCACCCTTAAATCATCAAAGGGATGAATAAAGGTATATCCATGCTCATCAGCCAATTCATAGGCCTTGGCACAGGCCTCATCCTATACATCACCATATAATACCACTTCTGCCCCATACCTTTTAGTGCGGTTCACCTTCATCAGTGGTGTAGTGGTAGGCATTACGATGGTAGCCTTGGCTCCATAGCATTTGGCTGCATAAGCCACACCCTGGGCATGATTGCCTGCAGATGCTGTAATCAATCCCTTCTGACGCTCCTCCTCTGACAAGGTACTCATGGTATAATATGCTCCACGCACCTTGTAGGCACCAGTGAATTGCATATTCTCCGGCTTCAGGTATACCTTATTACCGGATTGGTTGCTCAAATAATCACTGTAAATCAACTTGGTCTCCAGGGTGACACCTTTGACCACTTCTGATGCCTCTTCAAATTTCTCTAAAGTTAACATCTTTTCTTCCATTCTATCCTCTTTTCCGGATATCTATGCACATTCTATCCTTCTTCCTGAACTACAGGCACATCGAATAATGCATTTACAAAATCATCCGAATTGAATTTCTCTAAATCTTCTATCGTCTCGCCTACACCGATGTACTTCACCGGTACATTCAGCTCAGACTGAATAGCCACAGCGATTCCGCCCTTGGCAGTACCATCCATCTTGGTCAATACAATACCGGTCAAATTAGCCACTTCGCCAAACTCTCTGGCCTGTACCAGGGCATTCTGTCCGGTGGTACCATCCAGTACAATCAGATTCTCTCTATGGGCATCAGGAAACTCCTTATCAATGATACGATTCATCTTACGCAGCTCTTCCATCAGATTCTTCTTATTGTGAAGTCTGCCTGCCGTATCAATGAGGAGCACATCCACACCTCTGGCCTTAGCCGCATGTACCGCATCAAATACCACACTGGCAGGATCCGCACCTTCTACGCCTCCTACCATAGGCACATCTGCTCTGGACGCCCATTCAGCCAATTGCTCCCCTGCTGCGGCACGGAAGGTATCCGCTGCAGCTATCAGTACTTTGCGTCCCTTGGACTTCAAAATACCTGCTAATTTGCCTACGGAAGTAGTCTTACCTACCCCATTAACGCCAATCACCATCATAACAGACTGCTTATGCTCAAAATCATAGGCAGTCTCATCAACCTGCATCTGCTCCTTAATACTCTGAATCAGCAGTTGCTTACATTCTGAGGGTTCTTTCAGATGTTGTTCCTTTACCTGATCTTTCAGACGCTGAATAATATCAGTGGTAGCATTGATACCGATATCACCCATAATCAAAATCTCTT
>JAFUKK010000139.1 GCA_017473665.1 Lachnospiraceae bacterium | reverse complement strand
TCTTTCATCAATTACCCGTTTGGTCTTCTTTTCACTTCTTGGAAGTAATCCTAATTCAACCACCTTTACCAAGGGCGTAAATCCAATTTTACTCTTTACCCGCTCTGCAATACGCTTTGCCAGGTCCGCAAAATCTACACTGCCATTGGTCTCTACATAGATACGCATGGTATCCTTGCCATCCAGATGGGAAATACGAATCTGGTATTCGCTGGAGCATTCCTCAAACTGATGTAAAATCTCCTCAATCTGGCTGGGGAATACATTTACACCCTTAATCTTCATCATATCATCGGTTCTGCCCATAATGGTATCCAGTCTGGGATGCTTGCTGCCGCAAGGACACTCCCCGGGAATGATTCTGGACAAATCATGAGTACGATAACGAATCAGGGGGGCACCCTCCTTCACCAAAGTAGTGATTACAATCTCACCCATCTCTCCATCAGGTACAGGCTTCAAGGTCACGGGGTCAATAATCTCAATATACAGATAGTCATCCCAATAATGCATACCGGTATTATACTTACAGTTGATACCGATACCCGGGCCATAAATCTCAGTCAATCCATAAATATCGTACAGCTCAATCCCCAGCTCATTGGAAATACGCTGACGCATGGTCTCTCCCCAACGCTCAGAGCCGATGACACCCTTCTTTAAATGAATCTGGTCCTTGATACCGCGTTTCTCAATTTCCTCTGCCAACAGCAGTGCATAAGAGGAAGTGGAACAAATTACGGTGCTCTTCATATCCATCATCATCTGCAGCTGCTTATCCGTATTACCCGGGCCCATGGGGATTACCATGGCTCCCAGCTTCTCAGCACCATTCTGGAAACCAATTCCCGCAGTCCATAAGCCGTATCCGGGAGTCACCTGAATACGATCTGTCTTGGTAATACCTGCCATCTCATAGCATCTGGCAAACATAATAGCCCAATCATCCACATCCTTGGCGGTATAAGGGATGATAACAGGCAGACCGGTGGTACCTGAGGAAGAATGAATACGTACAATCTCCTCCTCCGGAGCAGTCATCAATCCCAAAGGATATGCCTCTCTCAAATCATTTTTTTCAGAGAAGGGAAGCTTCTCAAAATCTTCTGCCGTACTGATTCCGGTAATACCGGCCTCCTCCAGCTTTTTACCATAAAAGCTACCGGCAGAAACCAATGCCTTAATTCTGTCATTTACCTGACTAATCTGTAAATCTGTTATCTGCATATGTATCATCCATGCCTTTCTGTTCTTTCATATTTATCCGGACCGTAACTACGGGAATCCCCACCTCTATGTCCGCCTTTTAGGCCCCGAAATAATTCAGTGCACTCAAATTCAATTCATGAAACTTCTCCGGCAACCGCTGTAGCATCACCTGCTCCACAGCTTCCTTGGAAAGCCCCAATGTGTCAGTCTTTAATGCAGCTCCCAGCATAAGCACATTCAGTACCTTGGCAGAGCCCAACTCCTCACAGGCCTTCTCCGTATCCACGATCATCAGATGCTCCACATTTCTTTCCAAATATTCCAGCATATCCTGCCCACTATAGCTGCTACCGGACACACTGGCAGTAACGGGCATCACAGGGCGGTTGCTCACCACCACCTGGCCACCCTTTTTTAGGTAAGGAAGCATTCTTACGGTTTCTCCCGGCTCAAAGCCCAGAATCAAATCCGCCTCTCCCTCTCCAATCATGGGAGTATATACTCCCTCTCCCATACGCAGGTGACTGAATACACTACCACCTCTCTGGGCCATACCGATAGTCTCTGCACTCATAACAGGAATGTCTGCTGCCATGGCTGCCGCGGCTATCAGCTTGGATGCAAGGACGGTACCCTGACCGCCTACACCACACAATACAATATTCTTATTCATGGCTCTCACCTCCCGTAATGGCTCCCACGGGGCATAGCTGACTGCACAACCCGCATCCGGTGCACAGGGATTTATCAATGGTCACCTGACCATCCTTTACAAATAGCGCAGGACAACCAATCTCACGAATACACTTTTTACAATTAATACACTTCTCCGTATCAATGTTCATGCAACCCCGGGGCTTCGTCACTGCAATACAGGGACTCTTAAAAATGATTGCCTTTACCCCGGGCTTTGCAGCTACCTCCCGGACACAAGCAACTGCCTGTTGCAAATCCAAAGGATTCACAGTCTCTACCGTCTCCACACCTATGCCCCGAAGCACTGCCTCAATGGAAATCTTGCTCACAATCTCTCCCATCATGGTACGTCCGGTACCGGGATGGGGCTGATGTCCGGTCATGGCTGTAGTAGAATTATCCAATACTACCAAGGTCATATTGGCCTGATTATATACTGCATTTACCACGCCTGTAATGGCAGAAGCAAAGAAGGTGGAATCACCTACGAAAGCAAAGCAGGTGGTATCCGGCTCTACCTTACCCACACCCTGGGCAATATTCACCCCTGCGCCCATGCACAGACAGGTGTCCACCATATCCAGAGGCATAGCATTTCCCAAAGTATAGCAACCGATATCTCCGCAGAAAATGGTCTTTTTCCCCTTCATGGCCTGCTTTACCGCATAGAAGGAGGCTCTGTGGGGACATCCTGCACACAGTACCGGAGGTCTCACCGGCAACGCAGGGGGGACTTCTCTATCCACTGCCTCTTCCATGGGAATCCCCATAAAGTCCGCTATATTTTTCTTTACACTGTCGCGGGTATTTTCTCCCGCATTTTTTACATGATGAGTCAGCTTACCCAATACCTTCACCTGACAATGGTGCTTACCGCATACCTGCAGCATAGCTCTCTCCAATACAGGGTCCAGCTCCTCTATACACAACACCTCATCCAATCCTTCTAAAAACTGCAATGCCAGCTGTTCCGGGAAAGGATGGGGAGTAGCTACCTTTAGCATACGGATATGTCCCAACTGCTCCATGGCCTCACAGGCATAGGTGTAGCTGATACCGGAGGCTACAATCCCATTTCTGCACTGCCCATGCTGTGCATCCTCAGATAAAATGGCATTACGGGAGTAATCAGAAAACACCTGCACCAACTCTTCATTACGGCTCTCTATCTTCATATGGTTCTGGAATGCCAATCGGGGAAAAATCACCCACTTAGAGGTATCCTTCACAAAGCCTTCCGGCTGATTGACATGATACTGCTCCTGATCCTTTAATTCCACGGAAGCATAGCCGTGACACACTCTGGTGGTGGGACGGAAAAATACCGGTGTACCATACTGCTCAGAATAGTCAAAGGCCTCCTGAATCATCTCATAGGCTTCCTGGGCAGAGGAGGGATCAAAACAGGGTAATTTGGAATATACCGCAAACTGTCTGGTGTCCTGCTCGGTCTGGGAAGAAATGGGGCCCGGATCATCTGCCACCAGTACTACCATACCTCCCTTTACCCCAATATACTCCAAACACATCAGCGGGTCTGAAGCCACATTTAATCCTACCTGCTTCATGGTCACCAAGGTACGGGCACCGGTATATGCCGCACCTGCTGCCAGCTCCAAGGCTGCCTTTTCATTGACCGACCATTCCACATATACATCCCGGGACCTTCTTTTGGCCACGGTTTCCAATACTTCTGAAGAAGGTGTACCGGGATAACCGGCTACCACATTCACTCCTGCCGCCAATGCACCCATGGCAATGGCTTCATTTCCCATTAAAAACTCTTTATGCATGTTATGTAATACCTTTCCTTATGGCCCCTATGGCCATTTCCTCAAAATGACAAACTATTATGAGTATAGCACTAATACATGGATAAATCCACTGAAAATCTTATCTCATCCCGGAGACACCTAGCCCATCCTTCACAGCCCGGCTGTATCTTCCAATTACGAAACAGCTAACGGCCTCCCGTCCAATACTGCTTCTATCAATTTGTCCCCTTCATATCGAAGCTTCAGGGAAAAGAAATCTTCTCTATGCTCCAGCAAATCCAAGAAAATATAGTCTCCCTCCCAAAGTTCCAGTTCCTTCAGTTTATCCTTTGGTACCCATTCCAAATTGCCTTCCGTGCATTCTATCAACTGACCTTCAAACTCTTCGGAAGTATATAAACACATATATTCCGGCTCACCACAATCGGTGACAAAGGTAATGATACCGCGAAATCTCCAGGAATGCAGGGTCAGTCCCGTCTCCTCTTTCACCTCTCGCAGCAAACATTCCTCGGGACTTTCTCCTGGCTCAAAATGTCCACCGATACCAATCCATTTATCCTTGTTGATGTCCTGCTCTTTTTTCACCCGGTGCAGCATCAGATAGGCATCCTCCTGCTGTATATAGCACAGGGTGGTAAGATTACGGGGTAACACCCAATCAGAATTTATCATAAATCTGTCCTCCCATAAGAGTAGCCTCCTGTCTGTCATGAGTCACCAGGAGCACCGTCTTCCCCTGACTTCTGGTCTTAATCACCTCAATTACCCGTTCCTTCACTTCATCATCCAATCCGGCAAAAGGTTCATCCAGCAGTAATAAATCATATTCTGCCAACAATGCCCGGGCAATGGCTACTCTCTGCTTTTCTCCGCCACTTAAATGGGACACTTTCTTTTTCTCATAGCCCACTAATCCCATTTCCCTCAGGCAGTCTGATAACTGCTCTGTAGAAATCTGCGGATTTACCAAACGGATATTCTGTTGCACACTAAGTCCTGCCACCAGCCGCACATCCTGAAACACCATGGAGCATCTCATATGCTCACCGGGATAGACAATAGTCCCTGCCTGAGGTTGCACCAAACCGGCCACCAAAAAAAGCAGGGTGGTCTTCCCCCGCCCGGAGGGTGCCATCAGCACCGCTATCTGCCTCTCCGGGAAAATGACATCCAGCCCTTCCCATATACATTTATCACCATAGGAAAAGTGCACATTCCTAAATTCTATTCCACTCATAATGCCTCCCGATTATTTTTCGGTATACCGCTTCCCTTACCAAGCATGTACTGAAACAAGGCTTCGCATGCTACGCTTAACAAGACAATCACTATGGTCCAGGCAAACAATTCAGGTGTCAAAAAATACAGCTTCGCCTGATACAATTCATTCCCAATGGAATGTCTGGCCAGGCCGATAATCTCTGCCGCCACTCCTGATTTCCAGGCCAGGCCCACTGCCAGGGACGCTCCTGCCCATACATGGGGCAGGGCCTGAGGCAAATATAAACGGTACAGCTGTCTGCCAAAGGGAATCCGAAACAATCGGGCCATTTCCAGCAACCCTTTATCCGTCTCCCGGATACCTGTTAGGGTATTAATATACAAAATGGGCAATACGATCATAGCCGGCACCAAAACAGATAATGCCTCTGCATCCAGCCATAGCAACATCAGTATCACAAAGGATGCCACAGGGACGGATTTTAACACCTTAATAGGGAACCAGCAAAACAGCTCCATCAACCTGCTAAAGGCCGCTCCCACTGCCAGCAAACTCCCCAACACAGCCCCAATTAAAAATCCGGTGCCGATATGTAACAGGGATGTAAGCAAGCTTCTCCAGAATGCCACGGAAAATAATAATTCTCCCCAAAGCACCTGCAGTACCCACCCCGGTGTGGGCAGAAAAACCTCGTTATTTATTTGTTTTGCCGCCAAAAACCATATTATCAGCCAAAGCAATACGGATACCGGACATAGAAGTCCTTTGGAAATCCTTACTGATACTTTTTTATTCTTCAATATAGAACATTCCTTCCTCTAGTTTACCGCCTACCGCCTTGGGATTCTGGTCATACAATACCTTCAAATATCCCATTGCCTTAGTCATCATCTCCTGTCCCTGCAAAAAAGTTACGTTACAGTAAGGAATGGCCTGCTTGGCGATGGCTGCCTTGAATACATCAAACTGTTCCAGTAGCTGCGCTGTGGTTTCCACCTCTTGGTTGGCTGACTCTGTAGATTCTTCATACTCTTTCATAAAATTCTCAAAGGCCTCTGCCTGAGTCTCCAAAAATTCTTTCCGGGCCACCAATACTCCCGTCACTACAGTTCCTTGGGTGAGCTTTTCCCACTCCTTTGTTACATCCAGCGCAATGCGGTAGCTTTCATTACCCTTCAAGGCCACTGTATTATAGGGCTGAGTCAGCATGTCAATGGCTTCCGGATTCTGATTCATGGCTGCCAACACTTCCGGTGCCTCTGATTTGTACTGGATATCCACATCTGTATCCGGATTCAGCCCTGCACTTGTTAACAGAAACCGTAAAGTATATTCCGGCGTAGTCCCCTGTCCGGTGGAATAAATGGTCTTACCCTTTAAATCTGTGACAGTCTCTATAGCCTCTCCTGCTTCCACCAAATACAATACCCCCAGAGTAGTCACAGCTACCGTTACAATTTCCCCTTCGGTTTTATTATAAAGAACGCTGGCCAGATTACAGGGAACTGCTGCAATATCCATATCTCCCTTTATCAATGCAGTACTAATCTCATCTGCAGTACCTGCAATCGTATATTCATAATGGTTCATGGTCTCCCCTGCCTCCGAGTCGGCCAACAAATGTATCATACCTATGGCAGTGGGACCTTTCATACAACCGATGCGAATCTCCGCCGGCTCTTGTGAGCGCGAAGCACTACAACCGGTTATTCCCAACAATACGCCAACCAATATCATCAGACTACAAAATCTCTTCTTCATAAATCTTTCCTCGCTTGCATTATGCCATAAACTCTAGGCACTTTAATCCTAATCAAGTATACCAAATCATTCCATTCCTTACAAGTTTCATCCTGTTGATATGGGCTCAAAATTTGACACACAATAGCTTATATTGTATAATTAAAAAGAGCTTTATCAAAAAATAAACAGACATTATTATGCATATGATAAGGAGTGAAACATCCATGTCCAACATCAGCAAAGGATTAATTTTTACCAATGAAAAATGCGTAGCATGTAACAAATGTCTCTCTGTCTGTCCGGTACAGGGCGCCAATCATGCCATTGTGGGGGCCGACGGAAAGGCCAGCATTGAGGTCAACGGTGATGCCTGTATCGCCTGCGGAGCCTGCTTTGATGCCTGCAAACACGGGGCCCGTTCTTTCCGGGATGATACGGAACGCTTTTTTGAAGATTTAAAAAAAGGACAAAAAATCTCTATTCTATTAGCCCCCGCCTTTATGGCTAATTATCCCGATGAATACGAAAAATACCTGGGGATTCTGAAAACAGCCGGTGTTAACCGCATTATCAGCGTGTCCTTCGGCGCAGATATTACCACCTGGGCATATCTAAACTACATTACCAAGCATAAATTTCTGGGCGGTATCTCCCAGCCCTGTCCGGCGGTAGTTGGTTATATAGAGAAATACATGCCCGATCTTCTTCCCCGGCTGATGCCTGTGCACAGTCCTATGATGAGTAGTGCCATCTACGCCAAGAAGTATCTGGACATACCAGACAAGCTGGCCTTTATCAGCCCTTGTATTGCTAAGAAAAATGAAATTGATGACCCCAACTGCGGTGGCTACATCTCTTATAATGTAACCTTTGCTCATTTAATCGAATATATTAAGCAGCACCATCTGACCGGTCAAAAAGCTGCCAAGGACGAAATTGAGTATGGCCTTGGCTCCATTTACCCCATGCCCGGTGGTTTAAAGGAAAATGTATATTGGTTCCTGGGAGATGATATTTTTATCCGTCAGGCCGAAGGCGAAAAGCATATGTACGAGTATCTGCATGGTTATCAAAAACGAATTCAAGCAGGTAAGTCCCTCCCCTTCATGGTAGATGCACTCAATTGTTCTCAGGGCTGTCTCTACGGAACCGGCATTGAAGAAGACAAATCTCATGGAGACGATATCCTGATGAATCTGCAAAAGATTCGTGAAAAGAGCAAAGGGCGTAAAGGTGCCTGGGGTCAAAAGCTTTCTCCTGCCAAACGTTTTGCCGCATTAAATGCCCAGTTCAAGAATCTTCGTCTGGAAGATTTTATCCGAAAATATACGGATAAATCTGGTGATGTGACCTTAAAGCAGCCCTCTATGGCAGAGCTGGAGGATATCTTTAACAGCATGCACAAAGATACCGCTGAAAAGCGTCATATTGACTGCTCCGCATGTGGTTATGAAAGCTGCCGTTCCATGGCAGAAGCAATTTACAATAATATTAACTGCAGCGAAAACTGTGTGCACTATGCTAAGGATGTTGCTGTAAAAGAAACCGCCAAGGCCTTGGAATTGTCGGATAAGATACAGAAACAATCCATCGAAAGCTGGAACATGCCCAGAAAATTGATGCAATTATGGTTGAAATCAGTGAAGATTTCAGGATTATCATGGACTCACTGGAGGGCCTCAGTCAAGGCAATGAGGGCAATGCCGAGGAAAGTACGGAAATTGCCCATGCAATGTTAGATATTAATACCGCCAGCGATCAAATGACCCAGTTATTAGATAGTATCTCTAAGTTCCTGGTGATGATTGAAGCCAATAACGATGCTATATTCGGTATTGCATCCCAGACCAATCTCTTATCCTTGAATGCTTCCATTGAAGCAGCCAGGGCCGGGGAAGCAGGCAGAGGCTTTGCAGTGGTAGCCGATCAGATTAAGACGCTGTCTGAATCCAGTCGCGAAGCAGCCCAAGACTCCAGTAAAAATTCTGTGGAAATCCGCAAATTCCTGGAAAATCTGGCGCAACAGGCAAGCCTTTTAGGTTCGCTGGTAAAACAGGTAAATGACCGTGTTAGTAACTTGGCAGCTGCTACTGAGGAGATTTCAGCAAGCTCCAAGGTAGTAGAGGACATGTCCAAAAATGTCCAGGAGAAACTCACCGAATTAACCGAATAGAATTTTATGTCCAGATATTAGCCGGGGTGTAGCTACACCCCGGCCTTTTTAATCAAACCTATCTGCAAATTCCATCTTGATATAAATAAACTCCTCCAGATGCCTCATTAAGGCAAACAATCTGGCCCGGTCCTCAAACTCCTCCCGTTCCACCGGCAAGGGACGCCCCTTCATATATACATCCAGCTTGCCAAATTCACACAACATGTCCCGACCATTGTTTTTTCTTTCAAATACATCTGCCATTTTCTCCAAATACTCCGCCAGTTTCTCTGCCGTATGAGGTGCGGTTTTCAGCAGCCTTACGGTTTTATACATCTCGTATAGTACAAGGCACTGTTTTTCCCGCATGTTCAGATATTCCATATCATAAATATCTTCACAGAACCATTGATTATTATAGTTCTCCTCTGCCACCTCCTTGGCTTCTTCCATATGCTCCTTAATGTGCAGAAAACTTTTTTCCATTTCTGCCACCCGGTCTGCAACACGTACCTGCACCGCCATCAGTCGCAAAATTTGTATCATTTGCTCATCCGCCTCATCCATCAGTCGTTCAATAGTCTCCACCCTTTTACGCAAATGCAGATTGGCCAAAATGCCGATTCCCACACCAATGGCAAAAATCATTACCTCATTTCGTACTGCTGATACACTCATACTACCGGAAGAAATAAAATGGGAAATCAATACCGAATTCATCCCCATGGCACTATGCCATCCCATAACCTGACAAATAAATATATAGAGAACCAAAAAAAGAAAATAGGCCGTATAAGTAACCCCAAACAATTTGAAGCTGATACCGGCAAGACATAGGGCGATTAAGAAAGCATACAACCGCCCTAACGCAGTACTGATGGTTTCCTTTTTGGTAGGCTGTATAGTCAATATGGCAATAACTCCTGCTGACATGGCATATTCCAACTCCAATGCATCTGCCAGCAAAATACCACTAATTGCCGATAAAACAATTTTCAGCCAGGTAATCCTATAATCACGATATTTTCCACCCACATTCACTTCTTTTTTTCCACCTTCCTTATTATA
>JAFUKK010000138.1 GCA_017473665.1 Lachnospiraceae bacterium | reverse complement strand
ATATTAGATCATGTAAGGTGCAAGAACCTTTAAAATATCTTCAATGCCTTCTTCAGCATGAATGTTCAGATCGATGGGCTTGGATAAGTCCAGACTGAAGATACCCATGATAGACTTAGCGTCAATCACGTATCTGCCGGATACTAAATCGAAATCGTAATCAAACTTGGTAATCTCGTTTACGAAAGCCTTTACCTTGTCAATAGAGTTTAAAGAAATCTGTACTGTCTTCATATTTGCGACCTCCTTTTATAGTGTCATACCTTCTAACACACATATTAAAGGCAGGGGCCGTAAAAGTCAAGATAAATTCAGTACAAAAATAATGAGGAAAGTAATGAAAAAAGTGGCACTTCACAACCTTGGATGCAAGGTAAATTCATATGAAATAGAAGTTATGCAACAAACATTGGTCGAAAAAGGGTATAAAATTGTCCCTTTTGATGAAAAGGCGGATATATATATTGTAAATACCTGTACGGTGACCAATATAGCGGACAGAAAAAGTCGTCAGATGCTACATCGGGCAAAGCAGAGAAATCCTGAGGCTATTGTGGTAGCTGTGGGCTGTTATGTGCAGACGGGACAGGAGGCGGTGTTGACAGATACCGGGATTGATCTGGCCATCGGCAATAACCGCAAGAAGCAGCTGGTAGAGCTGCTAGAGACATATATGGAGGAACATGATAAAACTGTTCATGGGACTTCTGTAATAGATGTGAATCAGACCTATGAATATGAAGAGATGACCCTGAAGCAAACGGCGGATCATACCAGAGCCTACATCAAGATACAGGATGGTTGTAACCAGTTTTGTTCCTATTGTGTGATTCCCTATGCCAGAGGCCGTGTCAGAAGCAGGCATCTGGAGGATGTCCGCCGGGAGATAGAAGGGCTGGTGGCAGCGGGCTATCGGGAGATTGTGCTTACAGGTATTCATATCAGCTCCTATGGGATTGATTTTGATGATGTCATGTGGCAACAGGGCATCAGTCGTGAGGTCTATAAGGGTGAAGAGAGACTGGATTACTCCGGTGAAAGCAAGCTCATTGATTTGGTAGAGCGGATTCATGATATTCCCGGACTGGACCGCATCCGCATCGGTTCTCTGGAGCCCCGGATTGTGACAGCCGATAATGTAAAGAGACTGGCAGCATTGCCCAAGCTCTGTCCTCATTTTCATCTTTCTCTCCAGAGCGGTTGTGATGAAACCTTAAAACGGATGAATAGACATTACACTACCGGGGAATACTTGGAGGGAGTGCGGTTGCTTAGAGAGACTTTTGCGCATCCGGCTATTACTACTGATGTCATAGTAGGGTTTCCCGGGGAAACGGAAGAGGAATTTGCAGAAACGAAGGATTTTTTGGAGAGGGTGAATTTCTATGAAATGCACATTTTCAAATATTCCAAAAGAGCAGGTACCCGGGCAGCGGTGATGCCGGATCAGGTGCCGGATAAGGTGAAAACCTACCGTAGCAATGAACTGCTGGAAATGGAAAAGGAGCAGTCCCGTAGCTTCCGGGAGTACTACATAGGCAGGGAAGTGGCGGTGCTCACGGAGGAGAGGAAGGAACTGGCATCCGGCTGGTATATGGTGGGACATACTCCGGATTATGTGAAGGTGGCCATTCCCTGTATTGGTGAAGCTGACCAGATGCAACCCAACGAAATTATAAAGGTGCAGGTCCTGGAATCGCTTCATGGGGAAATATTATTGGGACATACGGTTAGCCATTGAATTTTGACGGCAAATGCTGTAAGATAGAACATGACGAAGTAGATACGTTTGCGCCCGGGCGCGGAATGAGAGGAATTCATGAAGGACTTAGGAAGTACACAATATTTCAAAGTCGAGACGGAACCGGAGACCGGTGTGAAGGTGGTTTTAGACACTGTGTATGAAGCACTTACCGAAAAGGGTTATAATCCGGTGAATCAAATTGTGGGATATATTATGAGTGGGGACCCCACTTATATTACCAGCCATAGGAATGCCAGAAGCCTTATTATGAAAGTAGAGAGAGACGAGCTGGTAGAGGAATTGTTGCGGGCATATATCCGTAACAATAATTGGCACTAGGAGGATATCCATGCGTATAATGGGATTAGATTTTGGTTCCAAAACAGTGGGTGTAGCCATCAGCGATCCGCTGTTGATTACGGCGCAGGGTGTGGAGATTATCCGCCGCAAGGAAGCTAATAAGCTCCGCCAGACGCTGGCCAGAATAGAAGCACTGATTGTGGAGAATCAGGTAGAGGAGATTGTTTTGGGTCTGCCCAAGAATATGAATGCTACCGAGGGGGAACGGGTAGAGCTGACCCTGGAATTTAAGGAAAAACTGGAGAGACGTACGGGGTTGCCCGTGCATACATGGGATGAGCGGCTGACTACCGTAGCTGCGGACAAGGCTATGATGGAAGCAGGTATCCGCAGGGAGCATCGCAAGGATTATGTGGATATGATTGCAGCTACTTTTATTTTGCAGGGGTATCTGGATTATCGTTCGTCTCAGCAGTAGGAGGAGATACATGAGTAAGTTGGAAAAGATTACTTTTAACCCCGGCGGGGAGGAAGCGGTAGATTTTTTTGTGTTGGAGCAGACTCGAATCGGCGGCTACAATTATATTTTGGTGACCGATTTTGAAGAAGGTGACGGGGAAGCACTGATTTTGAAGGATATTTCACAGGACGGCGAGGAAGAAAGCGTCTATACCATTGTATCAGACGATGAGGAACTGGCAGCAGTAGCCGGCGTATTTGAAAATATGCTGGATGATATTTCTTTTGTTTAAGAAGTAATTAAAATTTTATCATATTACATACTGGCGGAACGGATAAATTTTGATGGCAGTATTCTGTGTATGTAGCAGGGTATACGCATGCACGGGAGGGGCGCTGTCATCACCATTTCATCTGTGAGAATAGGATGGGCGTAAAGTTTTCGGCAGGAGGCCATTGCGGAGGCCGTAGCAGGGTTGCCCTTGTATCATATTTTCAATTGTCGGCACGTATGTAGAGTTCTAGGGCAATAGCCTAGATTTGGAGGATAGGTACGTGAATAAGAAAAAAGAGAATAAGAGCAGCTCAAGATTAAAAATCATTCCTTTGGGAGGTCTTGAGCAAATTGGTATGAACATTACTGCCTTCGAGTATGAGGACAGTATTATTGTGGTGGATTGCGGTCTTGCTTTCCCGGCAGACGATATGCTGGGTATTGACCTGGTCATCCCGGATGTGACTTACTTAAAGGATAACATTGACAAGGTGAAAGCTTTCGTCATTACCCATGGACATGAGGACCATATTGGAGCATTACCCTATATTTTGCGGGAGGTCAATGTACCCGTTTACGCTACCCGCTTGACCATGGGTATCATTGAGAATAAGTTGACTGAGCATAATCTGATGAAAGGTACCAAGCGCAAGGTGGTTAAATTCGGACAGTCCATTAATCTGGGACAGTTCAGGGTGGAATTTATCAAGACCAATCACAGTATCGTGGATGCTGCAGCCCTGGCGATTTATTCTCCTGCAGGCGTAGTGGTACACACAGGAGACTTTAAGGTGGATTACACCCCGGTGTATGGAGATGCCATTGATTTGCAGAGATTTGCAGAACTGGGTAAAAAGGGCGTGTTGGCGGTGATGTGTGATTCCACCAATGCAGAGCGCCCCGGAGTCACTCCTTCCGAGAAGACCGTGGGCAAAACCTTTGATACTTTGTTTACAGAGCATAGAAATACCCGTATTTTTGTGGCCACCTTTGCATCCAATGTGGACCGTGTACAGCAGATTATTAATACTGCTTACAAATTTGGCCGCAGGGTATGCGTGGAAGGCCGTAGTATGGTGAATATTATAGAGACGGCTCAGAAACTGGAATGTATCAGCATTCCCGACAATACGCTGGTGGATTTGGAGCATATAAAGAATTATCCTGATGAGCAGCAGGTGATTATTACCACTGGTAGCCAGGGAGAGAGTATGGCGGCTCTCAGTCGTATGGCCAACGGTATGCATCGGAAGATTACGATAGGTGCGGGAGATACGGTTATTTTCTCTTCCAGTCCCATTCCCGGTAATGAGAAATCTGTGACCAAGATTATCAACGAACTGCTCAGGAAGGGTGCGGATGTAATATTCCAGGATGCCCATGTATCCGGACATGCCTGCCAGGAAGAGATTAAATTAATCTATTCGCTGTTAAAACCCAAGTACTCCATTCCCGTGCATGGAGAATACAAGCATCTGAAAGCCCAGGCCAAGATTGCAGAGAATTTGGGAATTGACAAGGAGAATATCTTTATCCTTTCTTCGGGAGATGTGCTGGAGTTAAATGCTGAGAAAGCTTCCGTTACAGGTAAGGTGCCTGTGGGTAGTATATTGGTAGACGGACTTGGAGTAGGAGACGTGGGCAATGTGGTACTACGGGATCGTCAGCATCTGGCGGAGGATGGTATCATGATAGTGGTTCTGAGTCTGGACAGATCTAACAGTCAGATGGTGGCCGGACCGGATATTGTATCCCGTGGTTTTGTATATGTGAGGGAGTCCGATGAGCTGATAGAAGAGGCGCGTTCCATTGTGGATGAGGCTGTTTGGAAGCATTTGGATAAGGGCATTACTGATTGGGGACGTATCAAGTCCACTATCAAGGATGTGTTGGGAGAATTTGTTTGGAAAAAGACCAAGCGTCGTCCCATGATTTTGCCCATTATTATGGAAATAGATGAGAGATAACGCAAAGGATGACTGCGTAGTATGAGTGGAATTGATAAGGAAGTAAATCTGCTGATAGAAGCAATTCTGCATTCTGAGGAATATATCGGATATGTGGAGGAACAGGAGCGCATGAAGCAAATGCCGCAGGTAAAGGCCCGTGTAGATGAATTTCGTCGCCGGAATTTTGAACTCCAAAACAGAGGAGACTACGGATTTGATAAGGTGGATCAGCTGGAGCGTGAATTTGGTGATGTGCTTGAGAGGCCGGAGGTTTCAGCCTTTTT
>JAFUKK010000137.1 GCA_017473665.1 Lachnospiraceae bacterium | reverse complement strand
ATTAGTATTATTACAGTGACCTATAACAGTGAAAAGTCCATAAAGACTGCGTTGGAATCAGTACTGGGGCAGCAGGTGGCACAGCAAATGCAGCTGGAGTACCTGATTATCGACGGCGCCAGCAAGGATAGTACCGTAGCCATGGCTGAAAGCTATCGCCCTGCTATGGAAGAGAAGGGTATCACTTACCGCATCTACAGTGAGCCTGACAAGGGCATCTATGATGCTATGAATAAGGGCATCCGCTTGGCCACGGGAGATATCATCGGTATCCTAAACAGCGACGACTGGTATGAGCCGGATACCCTGCAGACAGTGGCGGATACCTTTACAGAGACGGACTGCGAGCTGATGTATGCCCATATCCGCATGCACAAGGCAGATGGCAGTACCTTCATCAAAAGGTCCCGGATGCGCAGTTTCCAGACCTCTCGGGACTGGAACCATCCCACCACCTTTGTAAAGGCGGAGCTCTATAAGGAGTATCCCTTCCGGGATCTGGGCATCCATGACGACTACGGATTTTTCTTGCAGATGAAGCGTCAGGGTCGACATATGGTCATCGTAGACAAGGTACTGGCCAATTTCCGCATGGGAGGAGCCAGCAACCACAAGGATTTGAAAGCAGCAAAGAAGCGCATCCTGGACCGTTACCGGTACTGCTACCGGATCAACGGTTACAGCAGGTGGTATATGATAGAATGTGTGGCCATAGAGGCTGCAAAGATGATTTTGGGATAAAGGATAAGGAATATGCGTATTGGAATTGATTTATTGTGGGTCCGTCCGGGTATCTGTGGTGGGACGGAAAGCTATATCCGCAATATGATGCACGGTTTTGGACAATATGACCCACAAAATGAATACGTTCTGTTCGTTGCCAAGGACAATGCAGAGACTTTCAGAGTATATGAACAGTATCCTCATATGGGGCTCTATGTATGCCCTACTGTGTGTGCCAGCCAGATGAAGAGACTGCTGTGGGAAAATCTCCATTTGGACCGGACTGCCCACAGACAGGGGGTGGATGTGATGTTTATACCGGTGTATAGTAAGCCCCGTACCTATGGCAGTAGGATTCCTTACGTGTGTGCCATTCATGATTTGCAGGCATGGCATTATCCGGAATATTTTTCCCGGATCCGTTGCCTGTTTATGAAGTATATGTGGAGATATACCTGTAGGACGGCATCCCAATTGATTACCATTTCAGAATATAGCAGGCAGGATATTATATCCCATTATCCGGTAGCAAAAGGAAAGTGTAATGTTATATATATCCCGGTGGATTTGTCCGCTTCCGGGATGGAGGCAACGCAACTGCATGAAAAGTACGGCATAGAGAAGGATGATTATTTCTACTGTGTCAGCTCCATGCTGCCCCATAAGAATCTGGACACACTCCTAAAGGCTATGCAGATTCGCAAACAGCAGGGCCATACACAGCCTCTGGTCATCAGTGGTGTAGGCGGACAGAAAGAGGCCTTCCGGGCCAAGGTAGCAGAGCTTTGCATCGAAGATGTGGTGGTGGATACAGGATTTGTGTCCAATGAGGAACGGGACTGTCTCTATGAGCATTGCCGGATGTTCCTTTTCCCCAGTGTGTTTGAGGGATTTGGTATGCCTACCATTGAAGCCATGAGCCGGGGCAAATTAGTACTGACTACCAAAGAAAGCTGCCTGGAGGAAGTGACCAAGGGGAAGGCTGCGTATGTGGAACAGCCCTATGATGCACAGGAGTGGGCAGACAAAATACAATGGGCTATGACACAGCAGGGAGAGGCAGTAGAATTCCCTGAGTACAGCCTGGAATATGCGACTAAGCAGACAGTGAGATTGTTTCAGAGGGCACAAAATACAAAATATAGATAAACCAAAAGGTGAGATAGATGCAAGGCAGAAAATCCATGGGGAAAAATTTCATAATGAGCGCATTATTGGCAGTATCCTCTGTGATATTTCCGCTGATTACCTACCCTTATGCTTCCCGCGTGCTGGGACCGGAGGGAATCGGTAGGGTATCCCTGGCCTACTCGGTGATTACCTATTTCATGATGTTTGCCAGACTGGGTATCCCCACTTACGGTGTACATATCTGTGCCAAGGTGCGGGATGACAAGGAAGCGCTGTCCCGGACAGTACAGGAGCTACTATTGATTAATCTGATGATTACAGTGGTTTCTTATGTGCTTTTATTCCTGACGGTGAATCTGGTACCTAGGTTTCAGGCTCATAAGGAGTTGTATTACCTTATGAGTATTATGATTATCCTGGATATCATTGGTGTAGAATGGCTCTTCAAAGCATTAGAGGAATATTCCTACATCACCATCCGCTCAGTATTCTTTAAAATCATTGCAGTGATAGCGATGTTTGCTCTGGTCCGGGGGACGGAGGACTATGTACTCTACGGATTTATCAGCATATTTGCGGTATCTGCTTCCAATGTGATGAACTTTTTCCGGGCGGGACGGTACGTGACCGGAAAGAAGATACAGAAATACAATTTCAAACGGCATTTTAAGGCAGTGAGTGTGTTCTTTGCCATGGCCTGTGCTACCACCATCTCCACTCATTTGGACACAGTCATGCTGGGATTTTTATCTACCGATGCAGCTGTGGGATACTATAGTACCGCTATAAAGGTAAAAATCATCCTGGTAAATCTGGTCACCTCTGTGGGAGCAGTGTTGCTGCCCAGAGCATCTTATTTGGTAGAGCATGGCCTGATGGAGGAGTTTCGCGTCAATTGTAAAAAGGCTATTAACTTTGTACTGTTGGTAGCACCGGCGATGGCTGTATATTTTATCTTATATGCAGAGCAGACCATCTTACTCATGTCCGGTAAGGCTTATATGAGTGCGGTATTACCCATGCAGATCATTATGCCTACTTTGATTTTCATCGGAATCACCAATATATTCGGTGTGCAGATGCTGATTCCCTTTGGTAAGGAAACAGTGGTATTGCGTTCGGTGGTGGCCGGGTCTGTGGTTAATATCATCTGCAATGCTTTATTGATTCCTCAATGGGGAGCCAATGGTGCCGCAGTGGGTACGCTGGTAGCAGAACTGGTGGTATTTGTGGTGCAGTATAGGGTGCTGAGAAAACAAATGGAAGGTGTTTTCCGGTCCGTACAATATACCAAAATCCTATTGGCACTGATAGGCGCTGTGGCAGCGTCCCTTTGGGTGGCACATCTGCCCCTGTATCACTGGGTAGCGCTGGTACTTTCTGCATGCCTGTTTTTCGGCGTGTACTGTCTGGTGCTGGTGGTGCTGAAAGAGACTTTGATGGGAGAAGTGCTGGCACAGATTGGCAGGGTATTATCCTTGCAATATACCCATAAGGGGTGTATACTGAAGAGTGGTATGAAATGCGTTGAAAGGGAATCGGAAGTACGAGTCAGGGATATGTCAATATACGAAGAGATTTACGATGTGGTGACAGAGAATCTGCACACCGCAGGCCGGACTTTTGAATATGGGAGAGATACGTTCCTGTGTGATGTGGGTACACATCCACGGGATGTTATTGTGTCTAGATATGTGCATTTGCCCAATGAGAGCTTTGTGGAAGCCATACATGTAGCAGCTCTGAAACGTCTGCCCGATGAGCGGACAGCAGCATTCTGGGCAGAGAGATATGATATGCCCCGGGAAGCATTTCAACAGGAGGTGCTCCGCAGTATCGACAGGTCTACGGTGGTAGCCCTGAATCAGATACGCCTATTGGACAATCCCTATTTCCAACAGAATCGGGGAATCCGATACAAATTGTTGGGGACGCTTTATGGACTCACTGATAAATCCAATCTGCGGGTACTGGGCAAAAAGATGCCGGCACCCATACAGAGAATCATCAGGAAGGTGTTTCTATGAAAATATATATCGATGTCAGTGTGCTGACCCTGGCTACCTTCGTCACCGGTATCCAGCGGGTGACCACGGAGATAGCTACCCGGCTGGTGGCCGGGGAGGGCGACAATATCATATTACTGCATTATAACGCCAAAGAAGT
>JAFUKK010000136.1 GCA_017473665.1 Lachnospiraceae bacterium | reverse complement strand
TGTCCAGGATCGAATCCAATAAATTGCAATTGGTAAAGCAGGAGTATCATACCGGAGAATTGCTGGCTGGATTGTGTAATATGTTGCAGGTTCGTGCACAGCAGACTTCTCTGCAGTTACATATCAATGTGGATGGCAATATCCCCTGCAAGTTGTATGGGGATGATAGCCGTATCAGACAAATTGTCTTGAATTTATTGACTAATGCAGTAAAATATACGGAGGAAGGTAGTATTACCTTTTCTGTGCAGCTGCATAGCGTGGAAGAGGATAAAGCCACCTTGCTTTTTGTGGTAGAGGACACCGGTATTGGTATCCCGGAGGGAGAACTGGACAAGCTGTTCGAACCCTTTGAGCGGTTGGATGAAAAAAGAAATAAGCATATCGAAGGTACCGGACTGGGATTGGCAATTACCCAGGAATTGCTGCATATGATGGGGTCTGAGTTAAAGGTGGAAAGCGAATATGGCAAGGGTTCCAGATTCTATTTCCTACTGGAACAGCCAATTGTGGACCGGCAGGGGCTGGGTACCTGTGAGGCAAGCGACGAGGAAGAGGCGCCTATAGACAGCTATGAGCCTATGGTGATAGCACCGAAGGCACGGATACTGGTGGTAGATGATAATCTGATGAATCTGGAAGTAGTGGAGGCTTTGCTGGAATGCACCCGGGTACAGGTGGATCTGGTTACCAGCGGTTTTGATTGTCTGAAACAGGTGGCGCAGGTACACTACGATTTGATTTTCCTGGATCATATGATGCCTCAGATGGATGGTTTGGAGACTTTTGAACAAATGAGTACAATGCCACATCTGTGTATGGATACTCCGGTGGTGGTGCTGACCGCCAATGCCATTGAGGGTGCCAAGGAAATGTATTTATCAAAGGGATTTGCAGATTATCTTTCCAAGCCTGTCAGTGGTAGGGCTTTGGAAGAGATGTTAGGCAAATATTTGCCGAAAGAAAAAATACTTCGGATGAATTCCGAAAGGTAGGGATAGATAGTGACAAATAATGTGACAGATGTACAGGAATTACAAAGACAGCTGGAGCGCCTGACATTGGAGCGTGACCAGGCATATATGCTACTGGATGCTACTCTCAGCAATCGGCATAATAGTGTGTTTTTGATTGATTTGGATAGCGGACTTTTGGTGGACCGTTTTGTGGATGGACGCAGTGCCGACAGCAAGGAACGATGGAATATTAAATGGGATTCCTTTTGGGAACATATTCTCCGGACTGTACGGGAGGCGGACGCGGACAATCTGAGGGTACAGTTTGGCCTGGATACCTTGCGGACCATGAAGGATGGTGTGCCCTCAGGTGATATAAGGGTGAATGCCTATGTGCACCCTATTACCGGTGAAAAGTCAGATGAACCTTTTTGGTATACTCTCAGAGCCCGGGTAACCGCGTTAAATGGAAAACGTTGGGCCATTGTGTTGGTATTGGACCATACGGAAGAAATGTTGCACAGACAGATGCAGTTGGAGGTCTATCAGGATGCCATGGATAGGGCGCAAAAGGCCAGTGAGTCCAAGAGCGCATTTTTGGTGCACATGTCTCATGATATCCGTACTCCCATGAATGCCATTCTGGGATTTGCTTCCCTGGTACGTTCCAGCCTGGCAAACCCCAAAAAGGCAGAGGTATTCCTGCGTAAGCTGGAGACGGCAGGAGAGTTTTTACTGCGTCTGCTTGATGATATTTTGGACATGGTCCGCATCGAAAGCGGTAAGGTATTCCTCAGTGAGCGAAATTGCAGTATCTATAGTGCAGTGGAAAATATGGACACCATTATTCGCAAGGAAATTGGTGCCAAAGGGATACATTTTACGGCGGAACTGGAAGATGTGGAGCATGTCAAGGTGGTATGTGATCCCTTGCGGATCAATCAGATTGTAATGAATCTGCTCAGCAATGCCATAAGATTTACAAAGCCCGGCGGATGTATTTCCTTTAAGATGCGCCAACTGCCCTGTGAGAGAGAGGATTATGCCCGTCTGGAGTGGAGGATTCAGGATAATGGAATCGGTATCGATGCCAAGTTCCTGCCCCGGATATTTGAACCCTTTGAGCGGGAAAGTATTGCAGGAGACGGCAGTGTGGCCGGTAGTGGCCTGGGTCTGTGCATCACCAAACAGTTGGTAGAGCTGATGGGTGGTCAGATTCAGATACACAGTACCCAGGGTGTAGGGACAGAGGCTGTGGTGTGTATCGATTTACGGAAAGCCAAAGAAGAGAAAAAGCCTCCTCGGGAGACTCCTGTGGTGGAATATGATTTCCGGCAAAAAAGGGTACTGTTGGCAGAGGATAATGAGCTAAACTGTGAGCTGGGCAAGGAATTGTTGGAAAGTGTAGGATTCCGTGTAGAAACAGCAGCAGACGGCGCCGTTGCAGTAGAGAAACTGGTGGCAGCAGGGGCAGGCTATTATGACTTGATTTTAATGGATATACAGATGCCCTATATGGATGGTTATATGGCCACCCAGGCCATCCGTAAGATGGATGATCCGGCGTTGTCTCAGATTCCAATTGTAGCAATGACCGCAAACGCGTTGGAGCAGGATAGACGTAAGGCCCTGGATACGGGGATGAATGATTATATGGCTAAGCCCATTGATTTGCCCAGATTGCTTAAGATTTTGCAAAAAATTCTCCAAGAATAAGAATAGAACTGTAAATATTGGAAAACTTATATGATAAGACAAAAGGTCCGAAGCTGATGCTTCGGATCTTTTTAAATGTCATTGAATGGAGGATAAGGATGAAAAAGATAGTAGCGATGCTAATGGTATTGACCCTGTCCCTGGGAGTGTTGACCGGTTGTGGTGGAGATGACGAGGGAGCAGTGTATTATTTAAATTTTAAACCGGAAGCGGACGGGGCATGGCAGGAGTTGGCACAGAAGTATACGGAGTTGACCGGAGTGGAGGTCAAGGTCATTACGGCAGCCTCCGGTAATTACGCAGAGACTTTGACCGCAGAGATGGGTAAGAGCTCTGCACCAACATTATTTCAGTGTAGTCGCCAGTCGGAGTTGGATGTATGGGAGGATTATTGCTATGATTTGAGCAACACTTCCTTTGCCCGGGAGCTTACCTCTAATGATTTTAATCTCTATGGCAAAAACGGGGAGCTGTTTTGTGTGGGCTATTGTTATGAAGCCTACGGTATCATCACCAATAAAGAATTATTGGCGGAAGCAGGATACCGGGTGGAGGATATCCGTAATTTTGCGGATTTGAAACGGGTTGCGGAGGATATAACGGCCCGTAGGGAGGAACTGGGTTTTGCCGCATTTACGTCAGCAGGTCTGGACCCCTCCTCGGAATGGAGATTTTCCGGACATCTGGTCAATATGCCCTTGTTTTATGAATTCCGGGATAATGGAGTGACCAAGCAGCCGGAAGCAGTAACAGGTGCCTATCTGGACAATTTTAAGCAGATATGGGATTTGTATATTCAAAATGCTACCTGTAGGCCTGCAGAACTGGCTACAAAGACCGGTGATGAAGCAGAAGCGGAGTTTGGAAGGGAGCAGGCGGTATTTTACCAAAATGGTAGCTGGGAATACAGCAGATTAGTGGAAATCTATGATATGGACAGGGAGGACCTGACTATGATTCCCATCTATTGTGGAGTGCCCGGGGAGGAAAATGCCGGCCTTTGCTATGGTACGGAGAACCGTTTTGCGGTAAATGGGAAAGCGCCCCAGGAGGATATTGATGCCACTTTGGATTTTTTGCATTGGTTG
This sequence comes from Lachnospiraceae bacterium, assembly GCA_017473665.1. GTDB lineage: Bacteria > Bacillota > Clostridia > Lachnospirales > Lachnospiraceae > Acetatifactor. The sequence continues at coordinate 1,479 of JAFUKK010000136.1, read as the reverse complement.
GTAACCTCGGATGAAGGAACCACCATGCTGGCTGAGGAATTCGGGCCCATTCCTTTTGAGAATGCCAAGGAAACTGAGAATGTTTTTTTTGCAGATGCCAATACTATGCTTCATGATGGTAAATATCCGGTGAATTGGGTATTTGATCATACGCCCAATGTATCCGCATGGAGATCTGCATTTACTTCTGCTCTGTTGCAGTATTCTACCGGAAATGGCAGCTGGGAGGATGTGGAGACTGCCTTTGTGGATGGATGGGCGATTCAGTACAGAGCGCAATAATAGGAGAAGACGAGGTTAGAGAATCATGAGGAATCGAAGAAAAATCAGTTTTGTGATTTTTGCGTTGCCCACCTTTGGGGCCTTTTGTATCGGTTTTTTATATCCGTTCATACAGGGGATGTATTTGTCCTTTTGCCGGTTTGTACTGCCCCGGGATGCGCAATGGGTAGGTCTGAAAAATTATATAACGGCACTACAGGACTCTAATTTTCTCTATGCCTTTTGGTTTACCACCTTATTTGCAGCAGTATCCGTATTGACCATTAATGTGCTGGCGTTTGCAGTAGCCTATGCTCTGACCCGCGGGATAAAGGGAGAGGGTATATTCAGGACGCTCTTTTTCATGCCCAATCTCATCGGCGGTATTGTGTTGGGATATATCTGGTCCCTCATTTTTGATGGTGTGTTGCAATATTTTGACACTTTCCTGTTGGCCAAGGGTTCCTACGGTTTCTGGGGGCTGTTAATACTCATGTGTTGGCAGCAGATTGGATATATGATGATTATTTATATAGCAGGGCTACAGAGTGTGCCGGAGGGAATGCTGGAGGCAGCCAGAATAGATGGGGCCGGTAGTTGGCAGACCCTGTGGAGGGTCACCATACCTAATATTATGCCGTCAATTACTATCTGTGTATTTTTGACCCTGACCAATTCCTTTAAACTTTTTGACCAGAATCTGGCATTGACAGGTGGCATGCCCAGTATCTTTGATGCAAAGGGTGGGATTATCAATACCACGGAGATGCTGGCGTTAAATATTTATAAGACCTTTTATGTAGGTGCCGGATCCCGTGGGGTGGCTCAGGCCAAGGCCGTACTGTTCTTTTTGTTGGTAGCGGTGCTGGCACTTTTACAGTTGCGGTTTACCCGAAAAAAGGAGGTGCAGCAATAATGACTAAGAGGAACAGTGTAGGCCAGACCCTGTTGACACTACTATTTATCCTGCTGGGAGCAGTCTATATACTGCCCATCCTGCAGGTGTTGAATAACTCCTTTAAATATAATGCCTATGTGAATACGGATACCTTTTCCCTGCCGGATGGGGAGTCCTTTGCAGGCTGGGATAATTATTTGAAGGGGCTGACTTTTGGCAACTACCCCTTTGTCAAGTCGGCCCTTTACAGCCTGCTGATTACGGTGGCTTCTGTGGCGCTGATTCTCTTATGTACCTCTATGGCAGCATGGTATATTGTG
>JAFUKK010000135.1 GCA_017473665.1 Lachnospiraceae bacterium | reverse complement strand
CAAGGCTGCCGTAGAATTTGCGAAATCTCCTGCAGATTCACAGGAAATACAGGGATATCAGTTTTTCAAGGTGTACGACGATCAACAGTTGGAGTATGTTTTGGTAGTTGCCGGTGTGGGTGAAGATATTTATACAATAGGAAAGATGATTGCGTTCCAGCTTCAGAATTTGTTGGTGGCTTATAAGGAGCGCTTTGATAAGGATAATTTTATCAAGAATTTGTTGTTGGACAACCTATTGTTAATCGATATTTACAGCCGTTCCAAGAAGCTGCATATTCAGACAGATGTTTCCCGTGTGGTTTTGATTGTGGAATCTGATAACAGTAAGGATAACAATGCTCTTGAGCTTGCCCGTACTTATATTGGTAGCAATAGCAAGGACTTTGTAACTGCGGTTGATGAGAATAATGTAATCGTTGTGAAGGATTTGTCTGACACAGATGGTAATAAGGAAATTGAAAAGGCTGCTAAGGGAATGATTGCTCAGTTGCAGAAGGACGGTTTGAAGAATGTACGTATTGCATATGGTACAGTTGTGCATGAAATTAAGGAAGTGAGTCGTTCCTATAAGGAAGCGAAGATGGCTTTGGATGTAGGAAAGATTTTCTTTGACGAAAGAGATGTGATTGCGTACAGTGAACTGGGTATCGGTCGTCTGATTTATCAGTTGCCTATTCCTCTTTGCAAGATGTTTATCAGAGAGATTTTCAGTGGCAAGAATCCGGATGAGTTTGATGAGGAGACCTTGACCACCATATACAAATTCTTTGAGAACAGTTTGAATGTGTCTGAGACCTCCAGACAGCTGTTTATTCATCGTAATACACTGGTATATCGTTTGGATAAGTTGCAGAAGAGCACCGGGCTGGACCTGAGAGTGTTTGAAGATGCCATTACCTTCCGTATTGCTCTGATGGTTGTGAAATACATGAAATACATGGAAAACATGGAGTATTAGATTTTAGATAGGTGAAGTAAATGACAAGAAAAGAACTGTTGAGAAAAAAACGGGAAGAGATGATTGAAGAAAACGGCGTCATCTTCCTGGATAACGTTACCAAAACATATTCAACCGGCACCCCTGCACTGAACGGGATTACCTTGAATATTCACAGGGGTGAGTTTGTGTTTATTGTAGGAGACAGTGGGTCCGGTAAGTCCACTCTTATTAAATTATTGCTGCGGGAGCTTAAGGCGTCCAGCGGCAATGTTTATGTTATGGGACATGACCTGGCCAAATTAAGCCATCGTAAGATTCCTAAATTCCGTCGTAATATCGGTGTAGTATTCCAGGACTTCCGATTGCTTAACGATCGCAATGTATATGAAAATGTAGCCTTTGCCCAGCGTATCATAGAGACTCCCATCAAGGAGATTCGTCGCAATGTACCTGCTATTCTGGCCACTGTGGGTCTGGCAGGTAAGTATAAGGCTAAGACCAAGCAGCTTTCCGGCGGTGAACAGCAGCGGGTGGCGTTGGCCAGAGCATTGGTAAATAATCCGGGCATTTTGCTGGCAGATGCGCCCACCGGTACTTTGGATCCCAAGAATTCATGGGAAATCATGAAGCTGTTAGAGGAGATTAATGAGGCCGGTACCACTGTGGTGGTAGTAACCCATAACAGAGAAATTGTCAATGCCATGCAAAAGCGCGTAATTGCGATGAAGAAGGGTGTCATTGTCAGCGACGAAGAGGAAGGCGGTTATATTGATGAAGATTAGTACCTTGTTGTATACATTCAAACAGGGATTTATAAACATATTCAAAAATAAATGGTATTCCATGGCGTCCGTTGCCACCATTGGGGCCTGTTTGTTCTTATTTGGTTTATTTTATGCGGTGCTGATGAATTTCCAGCATATTGTGAAGAATGCAGAGGAAGGTGTTTCTGTGACGGTATTCTTTGAGGAGGGTACCACGGATGAGCGGATCAAGGAAATAGGAGAGATGATAGATGCCCGGGTGGAAGTGTCTGACCTGGTGTTTGTATCCGATGATGAGGCATGGGCGACCTTTGCGTCCGAGTATTATGGTGAGGATTACGCACTGGGTTTCCCGGAGAATCCTCTGGAGGGTGAGGATAATTACGAAATATATCTCAGTGATGTGTCCCTGCAGAGTGCCCTGGTGACTTGGTTAGATTCTATTCCTGAGGTGCGTAAGATAAATTATTCCGAACTGACTGCCAATACCTTGAGCGGAGCGAATTTGCTGATTGCCTACGTGTCCCTTGGTATTATAGTGATTTTACTGGCTGTCAGCGTGTTCCTGATTAGCAATACAGTATCCATTGGTATTTCCGTACGTTCTGAAGAAATCAATATTATGAAATATATAGGTGCTACAGATTTCTTTGTACGCGCCCCCTTTGTGTTAGAGGGTATGATTATCGGCCTCATTGGTGCGGCATTGCCCTTGGGTATTATTTACAGTCTGTACAATTATGTACTGAATTACGTGGTAGAACGGTTTGCAATGCTTAGCAGTTTTTTGGATTTTATATCCGTGGGAGAGATTTTTTCCGTGTTAGGACCCTTATCCTTACTGTTGGGTGTGGGTATCGGTTTCCTGGGAAGTATCACCACTGTTAGAAAACATCTTCATGTATAAGAGATTATGGAGTTTTATGAAGGAACAGAAGAGAAATCATATCTTTTCGTGGGCCCTAGGTCTGTTGGGATTGTGCCTGTGTGGAGTACTATTGGCTACAGATGCACCGGTGGCGGATGCCGCTACTATGTCCTCTATAACTTCCGATAGTATTAAGGACAAACAGCAACAGATACAGCAGGCAGAAAAGGAAAAAAAGGAGCTGCAAAACAGTCTCAGCGATATTAAGGCTATTAAGAAGTCCTTGGAATCCAAAAAAAAGGACCTGAAAAATTATATTACGGAGCTGGATGGTAATCTGGCCAAGATAGAAGCGAATGTGGCTGATCTGCGTGCTCAGATTACTGCCAAGGAGGATGACATCGCAGTGGCCCAGGCAGAATTGGATGCTGCGCTCCAAAGAGAAAATAATCAGAAAGAATCCATGTATGCCCGCATAAAAATGGTATATGAGCAAGGCAACGCCAGCTGGGCCGATGTGTTACTTACTGCTCAGAGTTTTGGTGATTTTCTAAATAAAGCAGATTATGTGGAAAAGGTCATTGCTTATGATCACCAAATGTGGGAAGAATATAAGGATAGCAGGCAGTATGTGGAGCTCTGTAAAGAGCAGCTGGAGCTGGAAAAGGAAGTGCTGGACCAGGCTAAGGCTACGGTAGAGCAGGAGCAGGCGGCCCTTGAGGATTTGATTGCGCAAAAAGGCAAGGACCTACTTGCCTATGAAAGCGATATCAATAATCAAGCCCAGGCTATCAAGGAATACGAGGCGGAGATACAGGCTCAAAAGGAAGAGATAGAGGCGCTGGAGGCCGCTATTAATGAAGAGAAAAAGCAGATTCTGGCATCCAATGGCATTGTGCTTACCTATGACGGCGGACAGTTCAAGATGCCGCTGGCTTCTTATACCAGAATATCCGATGATTATGGATGGAGAATACACCCCATACTGAAAAGGCAACAGTTTCACAACGGTGTGGATTTTGCATCTCCAAAGGGTACAGCAATTTATGCGGCTTATGATGGCGTAGTGGTGGCGTCTACTTACAGCTCCACCATGGGTAATTATGTGATGATTGACCATGGAGACAATTTGTACACGATATACATGCATGCTTCCAAGTTATATGTGTCCAAGGACGATATAGTGGTACGAGGCGAGACGATAGCGGCGGTGGGAAGCACAGGGCGTTCCACCGGCAATCATTTACATTTTTCTGTTCGTCGTAACGGAAACTATGAGTCGCCCTGGGATTATCTGAAAAAATAGGTGGCAATTTAAATGGATTATGAACAAAAAAAGGAGCAGAGCTCCGCAACGGAATATTTTGAGACAGATACTTGGGGAGATAATGCTCTGAATCAGGCACCGGTACACAGTATGTCTCCAAAGAAAAAGGGGAGTTTTGGCCAGGGATTATTTTTGGGAGTGGCTTTGACACTGCTGATTGTGACATTGGTATTTCTGGTTGTAAAACTTAGTGCAGTGCTGAACAGTAATAGTACAGAGAATTATCGTTTGGACGTAACGGAAGGCTCTGCCATTGACTATGATATGTTCCAAAAGTTACAGTCTCTGGAAAAGATTGTGCGACAGTACTATTACAAGGACGATGTAACCGCTACGCAGCTCAGCGACGGAATTTATAAAGGATTATTGGATGCATTGGGTGATCCCTATTCTGAGTATTATACGCCCGAGGAACTGGAGGATTTAATAGAGTCCACGGAGGGGATTTACTATGGTATCGGTGCATATGTGAGCATGGATACGGATTACAACCGCCCCAAAATCAGTTCTGTTATTGAAGGAACCCCGGCAGAAGAGGCAGGGCTTCGAGATAATGATATTTTATACGAGGTGGACGGTACTTCTACCTATGGCCTGAGTCTGAATGAGACAGTGGCCCTGATCAAGGGTGAGGAGTTTACAGATGTGCTTTTGACGATTATCCGTGATGGTAAGGAGATGGAAGTGTCTGTAACCCGTCGCAAGGTGGAGACACCTACGGTAAAGCATGAAATGCTGGAGGATGGAATGGGATTTCTTCAAATTGTTGAATTTGATGATATCACCGTATCCCAGTTTAGTGAAGCTATGACCGATTTACGTGCCCAGGGTATGAAAGGACTGGTGTTAGATTTGCGTGCCAATCCCGGCGGAAGTCTGGATGCGGTGGTGGACATTGCGGAGATGCTGCTTCCGGAGGGTATGATTGTATATACCGAGGATAAGTATGGCAATCGCAGAGAATATACCTGTGATGGCAGCCAGCAACTGGAGATGCCGCTGGTGGTGTTGATTGATATGAATTCCGCCAGTGCGTCTGAGATTTTGGCGGGAGCCATTAAGGATTATGGTATTGGTACCCTGGTGGGTACTACCTCCTTTGGCAAGGGCATCGTACAGCAGATACTGCCTTTTAGTGATGGCTCTGCCATTAAGGTAACAGTGAGTAGTTATTACACTCCTAAGGGTTATAATATCCATGGTATTGGTATTGAACCGGATGTGACCATCGAGTTTGACGGGGAAACCTATTACAGCAACGAAGAGCATTATGATAATCAGCTGGAAAAGGCAAAAGAAGTGTTGAAAGAGAAAATGAAGTAAATTTGCAGTTATCTGAGTGGGGACTTTTTATGGCAAAGCAGATTACAAAAGAAAAAGTAAGGCGCTTCAATTTTGCCAAAAAACCGATTAATCCGTGTTTTTTAATGTATGCGGCAAAGTGGATTATCAGTTGGCCGGATTTGCGCAAAAGAGAATTCCGGTTTACAAGAAATGATGTGGAGGGAATGAAGGGACCTTATCTGTTGTTGGTGACCCATTCCTCCATGGTGGATTTTAATATTATGCTAAAACTGACCCATCCTCAGGCGGTGAACAATGTAATGACTCTGGAAGGATTCAATACCTATACAGAGCCGTTGATGCGTTCCCTGGGAGTGCTGGGTACCCGTAAGTTTATCATGGATATGCATTTGATTAAAAATATCAAGTATTGCATTGATGACTTGCAGAATATTTTTGTGTTGTTCCCGGAGGCCAGGTATTCCTTGGAAGGATGTAATTCCTTCCTGCCGGATTCCTTGGGCAAGCTGGTGCGGATGCTGAAGGTACCGGTGGTACTTCTTCGGATTCATGGGAATTTTGTCACCTGTCCCCAGTGGAATAAGATGAACAAGAAGACTTACGTAGAAGCGGAAGCCATTCATCTGCTGACAAAGGAAGAGGTGGGCACCCT